>JBQGEO010000473.1:0-1600 GCA_052039655.1 Pararcticibacter sp. | reverse complement strand
TAGATAGAGCGGTTGTTTGCTCCACGCATAATAGCCGGCGTAACAGCGTTCCCTCTTACATAAAAGCTGACAGTCGCATCATCCCCTTTAGAATTGAGGATATAGCCTCTTACGATACCTTCCAAAACAATAAATTCGGATTTGATGACATCCCTCTCTTTCTCCAGATACTGATCTGCATCCAATTGAATCATTTCAGCCGCATCCAGCAATAGTTCGGCAGTAGATTCGCAAACAGGGCTATAGAGAGACAACGCGTTTTGAATGATCTTTTTCATGCTTCTGGTAAAAATATCATTTAGAGGGAGATTTGAACATCTAAAGTATTGAAAAGAACAAAAATGGAAAGTTAAATTAGGAGCGGGACGCTTAAAAAAAACAGGTCTGCCGGAGCCTGAATTTCCTGGAAACCTTGTGGTGTCAATTGAAATCATTTGCGGATTGCTCCTGCTTTTTGGCTTCCTGACCATACGGATGGAAGTATTGGCACTGGTAGCTGATCAGTAATTGCAAACAATAACTTGTTCTTTATGGTTTTTCAATACACGGCATCTCGCAGAGCTTTCTAAATCGATATCGTCGATAGCGTAATGCCAGTAAAAAATAAAATAATATCAATATGAAGAACAATCTTTTATTTATTCTCGTCTTAAGCAGCACTCTCGTTGCATGTATAGGCACCGACAAAGACAAGAAGTTACGCAGCTCTACTGCCGATACAGGGCATCTGGCCATATCTACCGACAAGCCTACGGCAGCAGCTACTGTAGAAATCCCCGGACTGGATACTATGAAAATGGATAATACCATTGAGCTGACCGGTAACGACAGGATGCAATATAGCGACACCTTATTTAAGGTGAATGCCGGAAATAAAATCAAGGTCAGACTCACCAATACCGGAAAAATGCCCAAAAACTCAATGGGTCACAATTTTGTACTGCTTGCACAGGGAACCGACTTCGCCAATTTCGCTACAGAAGCGATTAAGGCCCGAGATAATGAATACATTCCACAAAACATGTCGTCAGCTGTAATAGCACATACGAAACTTGTAGGTCCGGGAGAATCTGATGAAATCGTTTTCGAAGTTCCTAACAAAGGTATATACGACTTCTTATGCTCTTTCCCGGGCCATTACGGGACAATGCGCGGAAAGTTAGTGGCAGAATAGGTTCAGCGCCGGCTATTTAGGCCCGGAGCTGTAAATGGTGATGATAAATCCGATAATGGGAGTAAAACAAACGCAAAATAAAAAGGACCATCCCATTCCAACCTTCCTGGTTCTTCCAAATACCCAGGCAACTAAAAAACAAATGACAAAATAGACTACCGCAGCAATTAGAAGCGCAGTCTGGCTTAGAAGTACATCAGGGTCTCTCATAACGAAGTTCAATTGTTAAGCAACATTTACATGATGCCTTTGTTTGCAGTAATTGGATCAACAGACGATAGTCTGTTGTCCTTACTCGGCATGTGCAACACAAGAAATACACCCAGAGGGGCATATTGCAAGATATCACGTGATTGAATAAAGGCAGTTAATTCACCTCCATCTTGTGAACCCATTGCGTGCATAATTGCGCCGACACGGAATAAG
>JBQGEO010000472.1:0-2635 GCA_052039655.1 Pararcticibacter sp. | reverse complement strand
TTAATTTAAAAACAGAATGAAAAACAGAAAAAAACCGTTCTTGCTTTATATAAGAACAATTTACTAACGCAAAACCCCCCGGAATTATTGAGTTTTTTTAATTGTAGATCTTCCGGAAAAATGAAAACTACAGGAAGCTGGAAATCCCTACCGGAATTTGGCCTCAATGACATAGCGGTGAGCGCCTAAGAGTTTTATATCCTGATACTTCTCAATCCGGTAAAGTGAGTCGGGAAAGTACTCCAGTGATTCTTCTGAAGAATAGAGAAGATTACTCGTTTTATTATGAATCCTGATCAGGACGGTTTTTCCTGAAGTGTTTTTTTTAATGCTTATCAGGCGCGTCCTGAGCCCCTCCTCAAGAGCTGTATAGGTCGTTATATTTGCTTCTTGTGTCACGCCATAACTGTCCCTCCAGGAGGGTTTGTTGATGTCGGATGCTGAAAAGAGCGCGAGTTCGTTTTGCCAGTTAGCAATCCGGATGTTCTTCTTTTCAGATGTCGAGTCATCCGTGATCATTTTGGCGACCATAGGCTTTGAGGCAGACAGCCTGGATGCTTCTGAAGTGAAAAAGCCCCTGATATCAAAATATGTATTTTTGATATCAGGAGCCTGGTCCGCTGACTTACATGCTGTAAGGGCAGCTATAAGTATAAGGGTTGAATACGTTTTTTTAAACCAAAACATTCCCCGTCATTTTCTCCGGAATTGCAACTCCAAGGATCTGTAATACTGTAGGAGCGATATCTCCTAGTTTACCGTCTTTGATTTGCTTGTGGTCCTTATCTATGAGGATACAGGGCACAAGGTTCGTTGTATGTGCAGTATTAGGAGAACCGTCCGCGTTGATCATAAAATCAGCATTCCCGTGATCCGCCAGGATGATAAAGGAGTAACCCGACTCGAGTCCGGTCTCTACCACCTGTTTCAGACAGCCGTCAACCGTTTCTACTGCTTTTACTACCGCTTCAAAAACTCCTGTATGCCCAACCATATCGGGGTTTGCGAAATTAAGACAAACGAAATCCGGTTTGTTTTCCGGTAATTCTTCACAGATCGCATCCCTGATTCCTTCAGCACTCATTTCCGGTTTCAGATCGTAAGTTGCTACTTTAGGCGACGGAATAAGAATTCTTTTTTCTCCTTCAAATTCTTTTTCACGGCCTCCCGAGAAGAAGAACGTTACGTGAGGATATTTTTCAGTTTCTGCGATTCTGACCTGTGTTTTTCCGTTTCTTCCAAGAACCTCGCCCAGCGTATCAGTCAGATCTTCTTTTCTGAACACTACTTCCACGTTCTTAAAAGTCTCATCATAACTGGTCATGGTGATATAACGCAGGTTAAGGGGCTCGAGATGATATTCCGGAAATGCCTTTTGAGTCAGGGCAACGGTGATTTCACGGCCTCGGTCGGTTCTGAAATTGAAACAGATCACTACGTCGCCTTCCTGGATCGTTGCCACAGGGCTGCCCCCATCAGTTACTTTTACTACGGGTTTCAGGAATTCATCTGTTACTCCGTCTTTATAAGATTCTTCTATTGTAGTCTTGAGATTCGTACTGGGTTTTCCGATTCCATGTACAAGCAGATCATATGCTTGTTTAACTCTTTCCCAGCGGTTATCTCTGTCCATCGCGTAATATCTTCCGATCAGGGAAGCTATCTGCACAGGAGAATTTTCGAGGTGTTTTTCCAGTTTTTCAACGTAGCCGGCGCCTCCGTTCGGATCTGTATCACGGCCGTCCAGGAAAGCGTGAACAAACACGTCTGTCAGTCCCGCAGCTTTAGCTGCATCACATAAACCAAACACGTGCTTGATGTGGGAGTGAACCCCTCCATCAGACAGAAGCCCGATAAAGTGAACTTTCTTATTTTCTGCCTTTGCATAGGAAAATGCATTTTGAAGAACCGGGTTGCTAAGGAGCTCGCCATCATCCACAGCCTTGTGGATCCGTCCGAGTTCCTGGTAAACCACACGGCCAGCTCCAAGGTTCATGTGTCCTACTTCCGAATTACCCATTTGACCTTCAGGAAGCCCCACAGCCATACCCGAAGCCTCAAGCTTTGAGTTTGGATAAGTAGCCACCAGATGATTAAAAAAAGGTGTATGTGATGCTAATATAGCATTCGATTTATCGGCCTTGCCGTAGCCCCAGCCGTCCAGTATAATAAGTGCTAATCTTTTTGTTTCCACAAGGCAAATATACATTTGAATTATTCGGATACAAAGTGACTTGTGTCATATTTGATGCCTTTAGAGCACGAACAAATGATGTAGAATAAATGTATTTATTAATTTAGCGCCCATGAAAGAAGAAAGAGACTTACTTTTTAAATTTATAAAGGATGCATTAAGTGAGGATGTGGGGGATGGTGATCATACCTCACTGGCTACTATTCCCCGTGAAGTAAACGGGAAGGCTAAACTCCTGATTAAGGAGAAGGGCATTCTCGCGGGAGTGGATGTGGCTCTTGAAATCTTTAAGGTGGTTGATCCGGGGTTACAAGCGGAGGTTTTCATCCGGGACGGTGCTGAAGTTAACCCCGGCGATATTGTACTGGTGGTGGTCGGGGATGTTCATTCTATACTGAAGGCCGAACGCCTGGTTTTGAACATTATGCAGAGAATGAGCGG
>JBQGEO010000471.1:0-3324 GCA_052039655.1 Pararcticibacter sp. | reverse complement strand
GTTGGTATTCTGAAAGGTATCTCCCCCGGAACGGGTATTCGGGTCAAGCCCAAACTGATCAGTATTATTCGAGATGGGGATTCCATCTACCACGAATAAAGGCTGATTATTAGCGGAAGGATTAAGGGAGTTAACCCCTCTGATCTGGATCCTAGAGCCAGCACCTGCGGCACCGCCTCCGCTGGTAATCTGCACCCCTGCAGCTGTACCCTTCAAGGCATTAAGCGGATTCGTTTGATTCGTCCTCGCCAGCACATCCGACGAAATCTCCTGAACGGCATATCCCAAAGAACGCCTGTCCTGCTTAACACCGAGAGCTGTTACAACAACTTCATTCAGGGCCCGGGAATCTGCCCGCAGAGATACATTGAGCACGTTCGCTGCACCAACAGATATCTCCTGCGACTGAGTGCCGATGAAAGAAAACACCAGAGTTTGTCCCTGGGAAACCGTGATGGAATAGTTTCCATTCGGAGCGGTACTCGTACCTTTTTCCGAGCCTTTGATTTTCACTGATACTCCTGGCAGAGGCATCCCATCTTCTGCCGACGTTACCTTTCCGGTAACTGTCTTTTCCTGCGCATAAGATTGAAAAGACCAGAACATCAGGAAAATGAAAAATTTTAGTAAATCCTTTTTCATGTTTGCTGTTTGTTTTTATTTAATTGTTGATTTTATTGAAATTGATCACAGGTTATACAAAATCTAACAAGCGTTTGAATGCTCATGGCATCGTCATTGCCTTCATACAGGTGGTATATACTTCCAAGGCATTTCAGGTATAACATATCGAACTTTCATAAATAGTACCGCGAGATTGATAAGTGAAATTAAACTTATATAAGGAATAATGCAAATTACTATCTACATTTAACAAGAAAAAGCACAAAAATGCAAGCCAACTTCATTACTAATACGCTTCATACTTGAATTTAACTAAAAAAACAACTGAAATAACTATATTTATCCTTCTTTCTAACACTAACAACCAAATAAATCAGGCATGATCCCGAAACAACGCCTTCTCTCTCTCGATGTATTCAGAGGCATTACTGTGGCCGCAATGATCCTCGTTAACAACCCAGGAGACTGGGGCCATATTTACTCTCCCCTCGAGCATGCTGAGTGGAATGGTTGCACTCCAACGGACCTCGTATTTCCTTCATTCTTATTTATTGTAGGTGTGGCTATTGTGTTTGCCATGAGCTCCAAAAAAGCAGATCCTGCAAATCACAATCAATTAATCTTACGCGCATTGAAAAGGGGGGCAATTCTGTTCTTTCTCGGTTTTTTTCTCGCCCTTTTCCCTTCATTCGATTTCAGTACAGTACGTATTTTTGGAGTGCTTCAGCGAATAGGGATTGTTTTCTTTATTAGTGCGTTTTTGTTTGTTAAGACGACCCCGAAAAATCTGTTTTATATCCTGACCTCAATCCTTCTGATTTACTGGGCGCTGATGACACTGGTACCCGTACCAGGAGTGGGAGCCCCAAACCTGGATAAAGAAACAAACCTCGCGGCATGGCTTGACCGGCTTATTATCACAGAGCAGCACACATGGAAATCCGCAAAGACTTGGGATCCCGAAGGTATTCTCAGTACTCTTCCTGCAATCGGAACGGGCATTCTCGGTATGCTTACAGGAACGTGGATCAGGAGAAAAGATAAAACCGAAGGCGAGAAAATTGCATGGCTGTTTGTCGCAGGATTTGCCACCGCTATCCTTGGCCAGATCTGGGGACTGGCCTTTCCGATCAATAAATCTCTGTGGACCAGCTCCTATGTACTATACTCTGGTGGACTCGCCATGATGATGTTAGGATTTCTATACTGGCTGATTGATGTACAGAGCTATAAAAAATGGACTTCCCCGTTTGTCGCTTACGGCGTAAATGCGATAACGGTATTCTTCATGTCTGCCATCATTGTCAAGATCATGTGGAGAATCAAAGTAAATATGAACGGCGAAGAAGTTGGGCTTCAGCAATGGTTATACGAAACCTTCTTTACACCATGGCTTTCCGATATCAACGCATCTCTCGCATGGGCAATTGCATTTGTTCTATTCTGGTTACTGATCCTTTGGCCGATGTACAGGAAGAACATCATCATCAAGGTATGAAGCAGTAAAAGATGCTATTACAAAAGTATGCCCGACGAGGCGAGTATACAGACTCTAAAAACTAAACCTTCTTCCAAATATAAAAGAAGCCTCTTCTTCCCTTTCCCGGGGTTTATCCGCATTGGGGCCGTTCCTGCTGGTACCCTTTCCGGGTGACTTCCCTGCTGAGGTCTTTTTACGCAGCATAGCCATGTTTGTCAGCAGCTCATTGCCTGCGTAACCATAGAGAACGGGATGCCTGCCATTTCTCCGCACGTTGGGTTTCCATGCCTCCATAGCAGGCGCTTCTCCCGACCGGAACACCGCCATGATGGCTGCGGGGCTGAATGACACAGTGTTGACCAGCTCGGTGCTTCCGTCCATGAGATTAGTGGTCAGGCATTCCAGTGAGACCGTCACCATTACCACACAGCCTTCCGGAACCGTCCCCTCCAGCTCAAAATCCTGCGCTTCAAGTTCCTTCCATTTTATCACCGTCAGGTCCTTAACTCCTACATATTCATAGTATTCACAGCGAAAGTTGAAGGCTGTAGCCAGGAAGCGAAGCCGGTAACTATCCGTCATTTCCCTGATCTTTTCGGGTACCTTCAGGTCCGTAATGCTGTTCAAACTCCCCATGCGTATGCGGATCCGGCCCTGATCTGTCAGCGAGACTACCGGCTTGACCTTCAGGGCTTCCTTCAGCGGACTACCGGCATGAAACTCGAATCCTTCCAGGCAGCCCAGGTCACCATCGTGCAGGTCGCGGGTACCCCTCTCTGCTGTTCTGCTCCCAAGGATGCTGTGATAGACAGCACTGTTGAAGCGGTTCACCATTGCCCCGTCATGCCGGTTACGGAAAACCGGCCCGAGGGCCAAGCGGACCGCAGAGGCCGTCGTGCTGGCCAGCCCGAATTCTCCGGCACTGGCCTGGCTGGCCAGGGTCTGCTTTTTCTTCCTCCTGGGAAGGCTCTGGACCACTGTCTTGTCCCGAAACCTGCGGAAGACAACTGTCCCTGCTGTTCCGCGCAGGGCTCCATTTCTTTCTAATATTGCCATAATTGATCTCTTTAGTGGCTGCAGAAGCGTCGGAGGCCCAGGGGAAGATTGATCAGCTCGAAGATCCGGAGGGTCGGTGGCGCCGGTGCTGCCGGCTTTCAGGTAAATTTGGGAGATTGTATGCTCTGTGTCAAGGTCGTATCATAATTTAGAATGATTATAAA
>JBQGEO010000470.1:0-5588 GCA_052039655.1 Pararcticibacter sp. | reverse complement strand
TACACGTCCTCTTGCTTTTTTCGATCTGGAAACAACAGGAACAGTTATCGGCTTGGACAGAATAGTTGAAATAGCCATTTTAAAGGTATTTCCTGATGATACAAAAGAGATGAAAAGCACCCGGGTTAATCCCGAGATGTCTATACCTTACGAAACGTCTATGATCCACGGGATCTTTGACGAAGATGTAAAAGAAGCTCCTACTTTCCGGGAAATTGGTCCTGAACTGGCTGAATTCCTGAAGGACTGTGACCTTGCAGGCTACAATTCCAATAAATTTGATATCCCGATGCTGATGGAGGAATTCTTAAGGGCGAGGGTAGAATTTGACCTGGAAAACAGGCGGTTTGTAGATGTCCAGAATATCTTTCACCAGATGGAGCAGCGCACCTTAAAAGCAGCGTACCAGTTTTACTGTGGAAAAGCGATTGAAAACGCACATTCTGCTGAGGCCGATACTATGGCTACCTACGAGGTGCTGCTGGCACAACTGGATAAATACGAAGGCAGGGAATGGGAAGACAGGAAAGGTAACAAATCCGTCCCTGTAAAAAACGACATCGAGGCTCTTCATTCATTCACCAATCTGAGCCGTCCTGTTGATTTTGCGGGCAGAATTGTCTTCAACGAAGACGGAATTGAAGTGTTCAATTTCGGCAAGCATAAGGGAAAATGCGTGGAGGAGGTTTTCCAGGCTGAACCCAGCTATTACTCCTGGATGCAACAGGGCGATTTTCCCTTATATACCAAACGTTGCCTCGAAAAGATCTGGGTACGGTGGAATGAAAAGAAGGTAATCATCAAGCAACAGACAGAGAAAACTGTGGTGATTGACCGTGCTGATCTTAAGGACAATCAGCACCGTGGCGAACAGCGGCCGCAGTTTCAAAAAGGAAATTTCCGGCCTGATAACAGGGGCAACAGGGAAGAAGCGCCGAAGAAAAAGGCTGAACCTATTACAGACGACATGCTCGAACTTCTGAAACAGAAATTTGGTAAATAGTATTATTCTCCTTCCTCATTTGGGGAAGGAGAATAATTTACAGGCTTAAGAAAATCTATATTCCTTTTTAAGCCACTGAATTTAGTCCTCTTTACCGGAGATCCTTTAAATATCTTCCTGAAAACATCTTCGGTTATCTCCTGCCATTCTACTTTAGACATCTCAAGTATTCCTTCAGCCGGATGGAATGAAGGCTCTTCGTGACTGGAAGAAAAACGATTCCAGGGACAAACGTCCTGGCACACATCACACCCGAACATCCAGTTATCCATCTTTCCCCGAAACCCGCCGGGTAATTCGTCTTTCAATTCTATCGTAAGATAAGAGATACACCTGCTGCCGTCTACTATTCCCGGAGATAAGATCGCTTCGGTAGGGCATGCATCGAGGCAACGTGTACAGGAACCACAATAATCTTTCGTTAAAGGAACATCGTATTCGAGGTCCAGATCGACGATCAGTTCGGCCAGGAAGAAAAAAGATCCGTGCTTTCTGCTGATCAGGTTGGAGTGTTTACCCATCCATCCAAGCCCGGACTTTCTTGCCCAGGCCCTGTCGAGCACCGGCGCGGAATCAACAAATGCCCGCCCGCCGACATCGCCTATCTTTTCCGACATGGAATGAAGCAGTTCCCGCAGTCTGCTTTTTATAACATCATGGTAATCCTGTCCGTAGGCGTATTTCGATATCTTCGGAGCCTCGGGATCAGTTTGTTTTTCCTCTGTATAGTAGTTAAATCCAAGGGAGATGACAGATCTAGCTCCTTCAACCAGCTTCCGGGGATCCAGCCGTTTGTCGAAGTGGTTCTCCATATATCCCATCTTCCCATGAAAGCTGTTCTTAAGCCAGTTTTCCAGGCGGGGCGCTTCTTCTTCCAGGAAATCAGCTTTCGAAATACCGCAAAATACAAAGCCCAGCCTGCTGGCTTCATCTTTAATAAATTTGCTGTATTGCGCGGCGGTGCTGAACATCAGGATATCAAACCACAAAAATTATGCTTTACAATCAATATTTCATCATTCGGGCATCACTTTTCAAATAAAAAGACATTTATCCCCCCGGAGGTTGTATTTTTGCTGCTCACTATGTCCATTCAGCGTCACCCTATTTATAACTGGTCATTCGGCCTCCTCTGCTTCAGTTCCTTACTTTTTTCTGCCAGCTTTAACATGCTGATTCCCGAACTGCCGGCTTATCTGACGAAAACAGGAGGGGCGGAGTATAAGGGATTGATCATCGCTTTATTTACCCTTACAGCAGGGATCTCCCGGCCTTTTAGCGGGAAGCTGACCGATACGGTAGGAAGAGTGCCTGTAATGGCTGTCGGATCCATCGTATGTTTTATCTGCGGTTTTCTTTATCCGGTGCTTACCAGTGTCGCAGGCTTTCTATTCCTGCGCCTGGTTCATGGATTCTCAACAGGATTTAAGCCTACCGCTACAGCAGCCTATGTCGCAGACATCGTACCAGTAAACCGCTGGGGCGAAGCCATGGGTATACACGGGCTTTGTTTCAGTACGGGTATGGCTATAGGCCCGGCAATTGGAAGCGCCATCACAGCGAGCTACTCCATAAATGTACTTTTTTACTGTTCTTCGGCGTTTGCACTGATGTCGATCATCATCCTGATGAACATGCAGGAAACTGTTCCTCAGAAGCAGCGCTTCAGTACCTCCCTTTTAAAGATCTCCAGGAATGAAATCATTGAGTGGAGAGTGTTCCCGGCGGCTCTTGTCACCTTACTTTCTTACCTTGGATACGGCGTTCTGATCACACTGGTACCCGACCAGGGTGAACACCTGGGAATGACTAATAAGGGCCTTTTCTTCATGACTTTCACCATATCTTCACTACTGATCCGGTTTATAGCGGGAAAGGTATCCGACAGTTACGGGAGGGTAAAGGTAATTAAAGTGGCCCTGGTTCTGCTCTGCCTGGCTTTTGTGCTGATAGGAAAGGCTGATTCGTCAGCTTCCTTCCTGGTTGCATCGGTTGTATACGGCATTGCCTCGGGGATCCTGTCTCCGGCAATCAATGCGTGGACCGTAGACCTGAGTCATCCGGAACGCCGTGGAAAGGCTATGGCCACGATGTATATTGCCCTGGAAGCGGGCATTGGCATCGGTGCACTTCTTGCCGGATGGATCTATCAGAATGAGGTAAGCAGGATACCGCTGAACTTTTATATTGCAGCCTTGGTATCGCTTGCAGCCCTGGTCTACATCCTTGGAAAAGATAAATTAAGGAAATCCGGAGCCATCTAGCCGCCATCACCCGGCTACCGCATTCACCTGGCCTTTTTCTTCTGTATGTAAACTAAGGACAGCGCTTGTCCACTCTCTTAGCTCCGCGCAACGCTCAGGATGCTCGTCCAGTGAAAGGCCAAAAGAAGGGATCAGCTCCCTTAGTTTTACCTGCCATTTTTCTGACTTAAATTTCCCGCTGAAGCAGCGCTCTAAGAGGTTAAGCATAATAGCAACAGCAGTAGAGGCTCCCGGCGAAGCGCCCAGGAGAGCGGCTAAGGAACCATCTGCTTCACTCACCACCTCGGTTCCAAACTCCAGGATTCCCCCTTTCTCCGGATCCTTCTTGATTACCTGAACCCGTTGCCCGGCCACTTCAAGCTTCCAGTCTTCGGCCTTCGCTTCCGGGTAATAATTTTTCAAGGCTCTGATCCTGTCTTCCGGCGATTGCACAACCTGCCCGACGAGGTACCTCGTAAGCGGAATATTGGCCAGGCCCGCAGAGATCATTGGAATAATATTGTTTAACCGTATCGAAAGGAGCAGGTCAAGGAATGATCCTTTCTTCAGGAATTTAGTTGAAAATCCTGCATAAGGCCCGAAAAGTAAAGCCCTTTGCCCATTGATCACCCTGGTATCCAGGTGCGGGACAGACATGGGAGGGGAGCCAACTTCTGCCTTTCCATAGACTTTTGCATGGTGTTTCTCAATAACAGACGGATTGGTACATACGAGCCACTGGCCGCTAACGGGAAAGCCGCCAAAACCCTTTCCTTCCTTAATTCCCGACTTCAGAAGGAGTGGCAGTGAACCTCCTCCGGCTCCAATAAAGACAAATCCTGCACGCACTTTACGGCTTTTACCGGTCACGTGATCTTTTACCACGATATTCCAGGTGCCGTCGCTGCCCTGATGAAGTTTTTTCACTTCATGCTTGAAATGCAGATTTGTATCCGGCAGATCCTTCAGCTTGGCAAACATACATTTAGTGAGGGCTCCGAAATTCACGTCGGTACCAATAGCCATCCTGGTTGCTGCAACCTTCTCCTGGCTACTGCGTCCGGCCATGACAAGAGGAATCCACTTTCTGAGGACTGCAGGATCATCCGAGAACTCCATTTCTTTAAACAAAGGGTGCCTGACCATCGCTTCATGGCGTCTTTTAAGATACTCCACATTCTTTTCTCCCCATACGAAGCTGATATGCGGAATACTGCGGATGAAGTTCTTCGGCGGGCATATATAGCCGCTTTGTACGGTTGAAGCCCAGAATTGCTTGGATATCTCAAATGATTCGGCAATTTTCACAGCCTTCGCTGTTTCGATTGTGCCGTCGGGAAGCTGGGGCGTATAGTTTAGCTCGCAGAAAGCAGAGTGGCCTGTCCCCGCGTTATTCCATGCATCCGAACTTTCCGTCGCTGCCGCATCCATTCGTTCATAAATTTCTATACTTAGTTCTGGCTCAAGCTGTTTTAACATAATGCCAAGGGTTGCGCTCATGATACCAGCGCCGATAAGGACCACGTCAGTGCGCGGTTCTCCGGATATCTTTGATTGATTCATTTTATTACAGATAGATACCCTGACGAAGTCAAAAAATATGCCACATACCCAAACTATCTCTTTAATGCGTATTTTTGCGCCGTGAAGATAAAGATACAGGATTTGATCCTTTTTGAAAATGACGATCTATTTGTAGTGAATAAGCCTCCGTTCATCAGTTCGCTGGATGAGCGCGAAGGAGGGGAACTAAGCATCTTACGGCTTGCCAGGCAATATTCGGCCGACGCCCAGGTATGCCACAGGCTTGATAAAGAAACTTCGGGCTGCCTCATTATAGCAAAAAAACCGGAGGCTTACCGTTCTGTCTCCATGCAATTTGAACGGCGCAAAATAAAGAAGGTCTATCACGCTGTAGTGAACGGCACTCACGTCTTTAACGATCTCCGGATAGACCTGCCCATCCTCAATCTTGGCAATAAAAACGTTAGCATCACCAGGCAGGAAGGCAAACCGGCAGAAACGCTTTTTAATTCTATAAAATACTTCAAGCATTACACCCTGATCGAATGTCAACCGGTAACGGGCAGGATGCACCAGATCCGGATCCACCTTGCCACCCAGAAAGCTTCGATCGCCGGAGACGAGATGTACGGCGGCAAACCCGTATTCCTCTCTCATATCAAAAGAGGATACCATCTTGGAAAAGATCAGGAAGAACTGCCAATTATGAAGCGCTTTGCATTACATGCTAAAGAACTCACTTTTCATATTGCCCCGGAAACAGAAATCACAGTAACAGCGCCTTACCCGAAGGACTTCGCTACCCTGCTGAAGCAGCT
>JBQGEO010000469.1:0-2296 GCA_052039655.1 Pararcticibacter sp. | reverse complement strand
GGGCTTGTAATTACTTTTCTGGCTGTTCCGCCGTCCATAGCCTTTATTGATTTAACGAGATCTTTTAGCAGTTTCTTAGCTGATTTCTGATTCTCCACTGTCATTGCCTGCTCTTCCAGTTCTTCGAGATCTGCGCCTCCTTTGTGCCAGGTGAATTCCAGGAGACACCCTCTCAGGCTGCTTCCTTCCGGTTCTTCTTCTGAGGGACCTGAGGTAACAGACGAGCTATCGGTCAGCACATAGATGCTTTTGCCGTCAGGTGATACGGCAACATCCCGGTAACGTGCTCTCGCATTGAAATAACTGATCGTATCGCCGCTGATACCATCACCATTTTTGTTCAGCCGCAAACGGACGAGCCGTCCCTCTTTGAGGGACGTCACCAGCAAGGAATTTTTCCACCCCGGTATGCCCCCGGATGTATAGACATCAGTTCCTGAAGGCGCAACTGCCGGCCAGTCCGGCTTTTCCCCCGTTTTATCACGCGTAGCAGTGAAGATCTCCTTCAGGCGGCTTCCTTCTGCTACGTACATACTTTTTATTGGAGCACGGAAAATATCTGCTCCTATTTTTTCAGCATTTTGCTCTTCGCTCAGAATATCCGGATAGGTTGTATGCCATGTCCCAGGAAGATCTTTCCGGTCGGACACCGCCGCAGCAAAGCCATTATAATTGTTGTCGTTATAGCCGATAATCAGCGGATGCCCGTAATTCTTCCCACGCTCAATGATGTTGATCTCATCATCAGAAAAAGGGCCGTGTTCAGAAGAATATAATCGCATCTTCCCATTTATTGTTGCACTTGCCAGCCCCTGAGGATTCCGGTGTCCATAGCTCCACACTGCGTTCTGCCGGCTGCCGTTAAAGGGATTATCATTAGGGATCCAGCGATCATATACATCAAGATCATTGTCTGGCAGTGCATTAAACCGCAGGATCTTTCCTTCATATTTTTGTGTATTCTGAGCATGATTCTCCCTTCCTCCATTGTCAAACTGTCCCGCCCCCATGTCGCCTACCGAATAAAACAGGTAGTCAGTGCCATCAACCGGAGCTATTACAAGCCGCCCCCCATTATGGTCATTGCTTTGCGGAATAGTATCACACACGATTACCGGGCTGGCCAGGGTTTGTTTTTTGGAGTCATACTGATAACATACAATACGACCGGTAAAAAAATGGCCGCCCAGGTTTGGCTTTCCGCCATCATCAGGACTGCCGGCAGCCGCATCGTTATAGATGTACACGAGGTATACATAAGGCTTTCCATTAAGAAGCTGCGGATGGAGTGCCATTCCCATTAAGCCTCCCTGAGGCCATGGTTTTCCTTTATCCACCGAATCAGGTATCTTATCGTAGCGGGGAAAATTCTTCTTATCATTCAGGTCGAGGAGTATAGTCTTTTCTCCGTTCTTTGGATTAATGCGACTGACAACATACCCTTTGGATTCGGTTACCCAAAGGAAGTTATCCGGTCCGCTTATCACTTCCCAGGGATCACTTAAGCCTTTTGCAATTATCCGGGACTTGAATTCTTCACCATATGGGCCGGTCAGCTTTTGTCCGTAAGAGACACCGCAGAAGCATAGCAATATAATGAACAGGAAATAGGGTTTCTGTTCCATAAGTCTCATGTTTTTAATAAGCAGATGTTTTTAGTCAACACCCCGGCTATTCTAATGTTTTTATTAAATAGCAATCGGGCAAACTGAAACCATCAGTTATTCAACATGACTTCAATATCTTTTTTGCGGCTGGCCGGGGTAACATTCAGCGAAACTACTTTGCCTTTTACAACGACGGCTTCAACAACCGTTTCATAAGGAGCATTCAATTTAAAATGCACATCCCATTCTTTTGGCCAGGCCGGCAGCAACCTGATCTTTCTGCCATCCGTCTGCATCAGCATTTCCTGCAAGCCGATCATGCCTGAGCCTCCCCAGTTATGGTCGGGCGTCCAGTCATAACCAGGTCCCCAGAACGCCGGAAAACGTCTGCCGGAATCTCCAAGTTTCAAAAGACTAAGCCTTCGGGCTTCATCTGTTAAGCCAAGCCTTGCTGCAAAAATATTATCCTGCTTCCAGCCAACATGGCTTCTAAACTTCAGAAGATCTGTATCATACTTATAGGTATTGACAGCGGTATCAAGGCCCGGCTTTCCAACACCATATACACCCCAGGGGAACACAGGATAGAGCTGGGGAGCCTCCGTATTGTTAATCCTTTCCCAGAGCTTTGCCGGCGCTATGGTAGTTTTCCCGCTAAATTCGCGGAAACTTAAAGGCGGTATCCGGCT
>JBQGEO010000468.1:0-5128 GCA_052039655.1 Pararcticibacter sp. | reverse complement strand
AATATGACCGAAGTTCCGTCCGGTAATCTCACTAATCCCGGACGGCTCACAATTTGCACATTTGATACCGGCTGGTCAGCTACCTTCCCGCCTGACTGATAATAATAACCTATAAATGTTAAAGCAGAGGCAAGCAATACAATGGCGGCAGCCCTCGCCCATAAACCTGCACGGAACCTGCGGACAGGCGGAGCTTCTATTAGAGGTTCAGAGGTTTGGGCGTCGATCTTCTCGTTAATAAACTCCACCATTTTTAATATTTCCTGCTGTGGCAGTTCTTCAGAGGGTGTTATTTTAACAGATCTGATTATTTCACGGGCCTGTGTTAATTCCTCTTCTTTGCCCGGATTATTCAATAGCCAGCGTGCCCAGTAATGATCCGTGGAACAACCTGTTTTGACCCAATCAACAAAACTGTCGTCAAGTAAAAAATCCGCAACCGAATAGCTGGTGTGATCCTTCATCCTGCTTATTTATAAAAGGTGTTTATTACTATTATCCTTATTTCTGTAAATTCTACTGGTTAGGTAAGAAAAAAAAATACCAATCAAACCAACAAACTCATTTACAGTTAATTAATTTCTCTAAAAAATAATCCTTGGTAAAAGAAAAACGAGTAACAAAACCTCGCTGAACCAAAATTTTCTGAGATTACTGACGGCATCATAAAGCAAATTATAAACAGATTGCCGGTTAAGCCCCATAACCTGGGCAATTCTGGCATGATCCAGGTTCTCGTAAAACCGGAGATACAATATTTCTTTTTGTCTGCGGGGCAGACGGTTCAGGGTATTGAGGATGCGAAGTCTGGTTTCGTTTTTATTTTGCTCCTCAATCATTTTATCTTCAACACTAAAATCAACCTCAAAGGAATAGTCCGTATCCGCCCGATTATCTGAATTCCACTTATCTTTTTCTTTGAAAATGCGGAAACGAAGGGATTTTAACAGATACGATTTAACAGAAGGAGTTTGACTAATGTGGACTCTGCAATTCCAAAGTGCCAGGAAAACATCCTGGATACAATCCTTCACAAAAGCCTCATCCTGAACAAACCGGAATCCATAGGTATACATGTGACTCATGTATCTCTTGATGAGAATATTGAAGCAAACCCGGTCTCCGTCTCTGAACTTACTCCAGAGTTCATTATCTGAAATCCTGTTGTCCTTTCTTGATTCCATGGCGACGAATTACGGGCTTCCCCGGTGTTATAATCTGATATAAATTTAGCTTTATCTCTGATCTCCACAAAATGGAAAAAGAAAGCATAGCTTTTGCCAGCCATACAGCAATACCCCCAATCCGTACACAAACAGATAGGGGGTATCATCCATCCGAAAACCATCCGGTAGATCATAAAAGCTCACAGCCAGTTGCTGACAGCTAAGCAATCTACATCTTTACCCTTATCACATTTACCGACCAGGGCTTTAGTGAAACGGCTAGCTTTCCACTTCTCACCTGCACCGGTTTCTGTTCCGGCCCGACAGCCAGAGGCACTTCAAAGGAATTGACAAGCTCCAGCTTACCGCTGCTCAATTCAGTCATGGTCCCCTTCTTTCCTTTGACACCTTCTGTGATGAACTCAGCATCCTGAGGATTCTCAGCAGCGTTCACAACTTTCAGGATCAGTTCATTCGTTTTCCTGTCAATACTCGCAGACCCGTATAAACCCTTCTGACCCGCAGCAGGCTCATTATTAATAAGCAAAGGAACAACCACTGAACCGCGATTAACGGAGAACAACTTTTGAACCTGGTAATTCGCAGTACCGTATGAACGTAAATTATCTACCCAGATCAGGTCAGGAGTCCATTGCCACCCTTCTGCATGGGCAAAAAGAGGGGCATACGAAGCCATAGTCACCACATCGGCATTCCGCTCAAGGCCTGTCATGAAAGCAGCTTCTGAAAGAGCACACTGCCAGGTATTTTTATTATCGGGACTGCCTGTTCTGACGCTTTGCGCCGCATACTCACCCGCAAATATTTTGGGTCCCGTCCTATCATAACCGTCATATCTTTTCGCATTATCCAGGAACCACTGAGGCGGCCTGTAATAGTGTTCGTCAATGATATCTGCCTTCATCGCCCTTAACTGGGTATTAAGATAATCAAACCGGTCTCCGTCAGGATCAGTACCCGAACTGTTCACAATCTTTATTTCGGGGTATCTCTCCTTAATAGCCTTCGTAAAAAGCTTAAGGCGATCAATATACTGGGATCCCCAGTTTTCATTCCCAACTCCAAGCATTTTCATATTGAAAGGCTCAGGATGTCCCATCTCAGCCCGCTTCTTCCCCCATGCTGAGTTTGCTGGTCCATTGGCAAACTCGATCAGATCCAGGGCGTCCTGTATATAAGGATCAAGCTGATCTAAAGCCACCACTTCTGCTGTATTAAACTGGCATGCCATCCCGCAGTTTAGTATCGGAAGCGGTTCTGCACCTATATCCTCGCACAACTGAAAGTATTCAAAGAACCCGAGTCCGAAGGACTGAAAATAATCAGGAGTGAGTCTGTGTTTAAATTCAACATTCCAGCGGTTAATGATCAGTTCCCTGTCTTCCGCAGGGCCAATTGTCTTCTTCCACTGAAATCTCTCATCAAGAGTGCGGCCTTCAACAATACACCCTCCGGGAAACCTCACGAAGCCGGGTTTCATATCGGCCAGCAGCTGAACCATATCTGCCCGCAAACCGCCTGCCCGCTGTTTCCAGGTATCCTTAGGGAAAAGGGAGATCATATCCAGGTCTATGGCTCCTTTACCATCCAGAAGCAGTTCAAGATGTGCTTTAGATTCTGTAGCAACGGATTTAAAACTAACCGAATACTTCTTCCATTCTGCTCCTTCGGGCTTTAAGGTAGCGCTTCCAAGCTTTGAACCGTCGGGGCCCGCCAGTTCAACCGATAGGCTGACAGAACCTCCGTTTACCTGTCTCGCCCATACAGAAAAGTCATAACCATTATCCTTTTTTATCCCCATCCCGCGGAATCCTTCATTTGAGATTCCGTAACCCTTTCCCGACAAAGATTCCAGGCGGATGTAACGCGTATTTGCGGTGGATGACACTCCTTTATTCGTGATCAGATAGCTTCCGTCTGCTCCGTCCTTCTTTATCTCCTTCCACCCCATCATTGGAACATCAAACTCAAAAGAACGGTTCTTTACCAGTTCAGCATATAAACCTCCATCCGCACCCTGATTAATATCTTCGAAGAACACACCCCACATGGTTGGCTCTATAATCGCTTTCACCTCGTTGGCTTTCACCACGAATACACTTTTTTGCTGAGCCTTTATGATGTATGCCGGAAATGTCAGGCACAGGAAAAACAGAATGAATGATCTTTGTTTCATGAAGTATTTATTTAAGTTCCAGCATTACCACAGATAAAGGAGGCAGCTCCACAGTCAGCTTGTTTCCATTCTTTTTCGCAGCTGTAAACTTCGAAGAGGTTATTTTATTAGCGTTATCAAAGCTGTTATAATCATTAAACTTCGGAGAAGTAACGATTTGCCCGCTGACACCGCTCCATTTTATTCCGTCGAGTATAGATGAAACTGTAATTTTCTTCGAGGGGTCCACATTTACAAGGGAAATATGGATCACTCCTTTTGAATCCAGTGACGCGGAAGCATTTACTGCCGGAATCTTTTCATCTCCCGATACATAATCAGGACTTGTAAACTGCACCGGGATTAGTTTCGCATCCATGTGAGCTTTATACAGATCAAATACATGGTAGGTCGGAGTAAGAAGCATCTTTTCCTTTTCTGTCAGGATCAGGGCCTGAAGCACGTTAATAGTTTGAGCCAGGCTCGCAATCTTCACTCTTTCACAATGGTTATTAAATATATTTAAGGTAGATCCGGCGATCAAAGCATCCCTCATCGTATTTTGCTGATAAAGAAACCCGGGATTGGTGCCAGGCTCCACATCTGTCCATACCCCCCACTCATCTACCACAAGGGCAACCTTCTTCTTGGGATCATATTTGTCCATAACCGCAGAATGCCGTTTCACAATCTCGTCCATCGCGAGGCAATTCTTCATGGTACTGAAGTATTCTTTCTCGTCGAATTGAGTGGCAGAACCCTTATGGCTCCATTTTCCGGTCGGAATAGTATAATAATGTAAAGACAAGCCCCACATCTGGCCGGCAGGCACATTTTTCATCATCACCTCTGTCCAGTTGGTATTCCAGTCACTGGCGCCACTGGCAATCTTTTTTAACGGCGATCCGGGATAGTCCCTTGCATAAGTCGCGTATCTCTTATATAGATCTGAATAAAACTCCGGGGTCATATTTCCCCCGCATCCCCAGCTTTCGTTTCCAACTCCCCAGAACGTTACTTTCCAGGGCTTTTCCCTTCCGTTCTGCTTGCGGAGATTTGCCATCGGGCTTATGCCGTCAAAGTTGAAATACTCCACCCATTTTGCCATCTCCTCTACAGTTCCGCTACCCACATTCCCGGCAATATAAGGCTCACAGTTCAGCAGGCTGCACAGCTCCATAAACTCATGCGTACCAAAACTGTTGTCTTCCGTTACTCCCCCCCAGTTGGTATTGACCATTTTAGGGCGCTGATCCCGGGGACCGATCCCGTCCCGCCAGTGATATTCATCGGCAAAACAACCTCCCGGCCAACGGAGATTAGGAATATTGATCTTTTTAAGTGCGTTCACAACATCCATCCTGATCCGGTCCTGCTTAGGAACATTTAAACCCGGATCTACCCAGAATCCATCATAAATACACCTTCCGAGATGTTCTGAAAAGTGCCCGTAGATATGCCTGCTTATTGTATCCTTAGCTCCGGCAGGATTCAGATTAAGCATAATTGTACCCTGGGCGGCGGAACGTACAAAAGGGATAAAGAAAAGAACAATGAGAAAAAGAAGGGATTTCTTCATGAACGTGGTTTTAATGGTTATTAGTTAATGGTTTATCCTCAGATAACGCTTTAAAGATAAAATCATTTATTTAAATGTCAAAAAAACAATTAAATATCACTGCAAAAAAAAGAGACGCCTGCTCACGAGGCGTCTCCAAAGTATCTCTTTTTCAGACCGTATCGTTCCCTTATTTTCCCTGCATCTTTACCAATGAAGGATTATAAA
>JBQGEO010000467.1:0-8248 GCA_052039655.1 Pararcticibacter sp. | reverse complement strand
TAGGAAAGAATGAGAAGCTGCGTGGCTGGATCGGCTGGAATGCAGGCCTTTCTCTCTTTTAAGTTTGCTTCTTCAAAAACAAGACAATTTAATGTAACCATCAGGCCGTGCTGCTGTCTTAATTAAAGAACACACATAATTAAACAATAATTAAATCCGGGATAGGGGTGAAGGGAAAGACTGTTGTAATACAGTAAAACAACACGAAAAAAAAGTATGAAATTTCTAAATCTGTTTTATGTCTCACTGCTGATTTTGGTCACCACGATATCAGTAGCAAGCGAAAAAAACATCACGGTAAGCGGGTACGTCAAAGACGAGATCAGTGGCGAAACCCTTGCAGGAGCAGTAGTTACAGTAGCCGGAAGCAATGTAAAGGCCGCTACAAACGGGTATGGATTCTATTCGCTCTCCCTGGGTGCCGGAACATTTAAGATCAGCTATTCCTATGTAGGCTACGACAGGAAAGAAATACAGGTTTCGGTGAAGAAAGATACTCTTCTGAATGTTACGATAAAGCCTTCTTCCAATATAATGAACGAGGTAGTGGTAAGTGCCACCTCAAAGAAGGATAACGTCAGCAAACCCGTAAACGTTGCTCCTCTCTCTATGGTAACGGTAAAGCAGTTACCCCCGTTTCTCGGTGAGCCGGATCTGATCCGTTCATTTCAGCTTCTTCCCGGGGTAAGTACGATCGGAGATGGTGCTTCAGGTTTTAATGTAAGGGGAGGAGGAGTAGACCAAAACCTCGTTTTGCTGGATGAAGCTCCTCTTTACTTCACTTCTCACTTGTTTAATCTCTTTTCTGTCGCAAATCCCGATGCCGTCAAAGACGCCGCCTTGTATAAAACAGAGATGCCGGCCCGTTATGGAGGCCGCCTGTCATCGGTTCTCGATACCAGGATGAAAGACGGAAATAATCAAAAATGGAATGTGGCCGGTGGCCTTGGTCTTATTGCAAGCCGGCTGACGGTAGAAGGCCCGATTAAAAAAGATAAAAGCTCCATGATCGTCAGTGCCCGGCGTTCTTATACAGATATTCTTACCAAACAGTCCTCTGATCCCGACATTAAAGATAACTCAATCTATTTTTACGACTTAAGTGCTAAACTTAATTTTACGCTTACCGAAAAAGACAGGCTTTTTGTATCCGGTTATTTCGGTAAAGACAAGATTGAAGTGTCTAACCGCTTTTTGCTTCAGTGGGGAAACGGGACAGGAACGGTTCGATGGAATCATATCTTTAATCCGAGGTTGTTTTCAAATACCAGTATCATTTACTCCGACTATAAATACAAGCTGGGAGTAATGGACAATCCGGCGACCAGTTTCGACTGGAATGCATCCATTGTAGATTACTCTGCAAAGAATTCGTTCAGCTGGTATCCCAACTCTCAGAACAGTATCTATTTTGGAATAGAAGCCAGTCTTCACGAATTCAGTCCTGGAAAAGCTACGCCCGGATCAGAAAGCTCCATATTTAATACGACTGAAATGCCCGGCCAGCGGGCGGCAGATTATAATGCCTACTGGGACCATGAGCTAACCCTCTCCGATGTTTTCTCTTTTGAGTACGGATTGAGATATACCGCCTTCCAAAGCCTTGCCAAGGGAGAAACGGTGGTAAGTGACTATGTTGGGAATACGGGAGAACGTAAGTTGCCCGTTAATCAGAGAACTGTGAAGGATTGGGCATCTATAAAATGGTATCATAACCTGCAGCCAAGGTTGTCACTGAAGATACAAACAGGAGAGGATGCTTCTGTAAAAGCATCTTACAGCCGTACCGCTCAAAATCTTCATCTCGTATCCAATACCATTTCCTCAAGTCCTCTTGATATCTGGACTCCAAGTTCATACAACGTGAAACCCGAAACCGCCGATCAGGTATCGGCCGGCTATTTCAGGAATTTTAAGGAGAACCTCTATGAAGCATCTGTGGAGCTTTACTACAGGAAGCTGAACAATCAAATGGACTTCATAGACGGAGCCGAGACTTTGCTGAACGAGGATCTTCCCGGCGATATGTTGTTCGGGAGAGGCAGAGCATACGGTGCGGAGTTTTATGTAAAAAAAAACAGTGGCAGGTTAAACGGCTGGCTGAGCTACACGCTTAGCCGCACAGAGAGAAAGATAGACGGGATAAATAATGATAAATACTATCCTGCCAAATATGATAAGACACATTTTGTGTCGCTGGTTGGTATGTATCAGCTGAAACCGCGCATCACTCTTTCCGGAACATATAATTTCGCAACGGGAGTGCCCGCCACCCTGCCTGATGGAAAATTTGAATACGATGGTTTCCCCGTGCAGTACAATTCCGGAAATTTTAGAAATAACTACCGTATTCCGGCCTATCATCGCCTTGATTTATCCGCGACATTTAAAAAGAAGCCGGTCCCCGGAAGGAAGTATACCAGCGAATGGGTAGTTTCTCTGTTTAATGCTCTCAACAGAAAGAACGCCTTCTCTGTATACGTGAAGCCGAATGAAGATCGTCCCGCTGAACTGGAAACTGTGCGGTTTTCAATGTTCGGTGCTGTTATCCCATCTGTTACCTGGAATTTTAAATTTTAAAGAAATGAAGACACTCAATATAGTACTGATCCTGATTTTCTCAGTGATGTTATTCTCTGCCTGTGAAGATCAGATTGATATGGATATAAAAGACGGCGAACAAGCTCTTGTCGTAGAAGGCTGGCTCACCAATAAACCGGAGAACCACTATGTAAAGATCTATCTGACCAAGGCACTGAGCAGTAACAACGCATTCGAACCGGTAGCCGGAGCTGCTGTTACCCTGAAAGATGATGCCGGCAATACCGAGGTCCTTCAGGAGAAGGAGCCGGGAAAATATGAAATCGCCACGATCAGAGGAGTGGAAGGCAGAACCTACACGCTTCGTGTCCAGAGTTCTGAAGGGACGTATGAAGCGGTATCAAAGATGCCCAGACTATCAATGGCTCCAGACTCTCTAACCTTTAAATACGAAGAAGAATCTATTGTTTACGAAGATGCCGGATACTATCCTTATATCTATGGGCAGGAGATCCCTGGAGAAGGCGATTATATCCAGGTTAAACTGTACAGAAACAATAAATATCTGAATAAACCTGCGGATATCAATATCTTCACAGATGAGTATGTGGATGGAAATTATATTAATAATACCGAACTCTCAGTGGATACGCCCTTCGTAGCCGGAGATATGGTAAGAGCTGAAGTCTGGTCGCAGACGGAAGAAGCTTACCATTTCTGGATCGATCTGCAAACCCAGCTTCAAAATGGGGGCATTTTCGCATCTCCGATGACCAATACCCGCACAAACATTAAAAGTCTTACTCCCGGCGCCAGGAAAGCAAACGGCTTCTTCGGTACTTCACTGGTGGCAGCTACTGAAAGGAAAGTGGAATAAATCAATCTTTTGTCATAGGGGTATTGCAAACCAGGGTTGTAATACTATCAAACAAAGGATACAACTATGACTTCACACTGCAAATTTATTTTAAAGGCTTCGTCATTACTGGCGGGCCTTTTTGTTTTTCTTTCTGCTACCATAATCAGAGCCCAGGATCTTACCAGCAACATACATATTGGTTTTTGTTACCCTCTAAGCTCCAATGGTACAGAAGCTGCCCGATATGTTAATCATGCCTCTTTCCATGTTTTAGCAGGAGTTTCAAAGGAGGAGAAATCATTTTCTTTTGCCGGGATCTCCAATGTTGTAAAAGATAAGGTATCCGGATTCCAGCTGGCCGGGATTTCCAATACCGTAGGAAATCGCGTCGACGGAATGCAATTCGCCGGAATTGTTAACCTGTCGGGCAAAGAAATGAAGGGCTTCCAGGTCGCGGGAATTTACAACGATGTGGAAGATGCAGAGGGATTTCAGTTCTCCGGGTTCCTGAACCGGACAAAAAAAGTAAAGGGGTTCCAGGCAGCAGGCTTCAGCAACATTGTCACACAAAATGCAGAGAACTTCCAGTTCGCTGGCTTTGCTAACGTTGTAGGGCAGAACTTTAAAGGTTTCCAGGCGGCAGGCTTCATCAATAAAGTAAAAGATATAAACGGCTTTCAGTTCGCCGGTTTTATCAACGTGGCCAGGAAAGTAAGGGGCTTTCAGTTCGCCGGCTTCATTAACATCGCTGACAGCAGCGATCATTCCCTGGCGCTCATCAACATTATTAAGAAGGGAGAAAAATCAATTGCCGTAACGACCGATGAAACCCAGACGACGCTGGCGACATTCCGGTCGGGAGGGAGAATCCTGTATGGTATTATCGGGGTTGGATATAATTGGAAGGCTCACGAAAATCACGCGGCGTTTGAAGCTGGATTTGGTGCTCATATCCCTTTCTCCAATTCATTCCGGATAAATACCGAGTTAGTTCAGCAATACCTGGAGGACTGGCATAAAGGCGAATATTTCAAAAGTACCATCCGCATCCTGCCTGCAGTTAAGTTAGGCAAACATGTTGAGCTCTTTGGTGGGCCGTCTATCAACTTCTCATCCGCCGAAACAGAGGCACAGATGAACCTTGTGAAGAAAGATCTGTGGCATAATTATCATAATGGCGACAAGCATCAGCTGTTCCTGGGGTATAATGCAGGACTTCAGTTTGTTTTATAGGTGAAACGACCAGAGTGCCAGTTTGTAACGTTTAATCCGGAGATGCGTCTATAGCGTATGAGATATTTATATTTATTGATCGGCCTTTCCATAATGAGCTTAAGTTCTTTCGCTCAAACTACTGTGCAGTATAAGGTAGTTACTGTTGTTGAATCGATTGTTCCCGGAGGACTGGGCCGGTCGAGAGTTATTGAAACGAAGTCGGAAGTGAATGCCGCAGAGTTTACCACAGAACGAACCGATGGAAAAGACAGTAAGCAGGGAAATGTGAAAAGATCGGATGCTAAAGTAGACTCATTTTTGGAAACGAAACTTCTTAACCTTTTTAGTACGGCGGGAATCAATTTCCAGAATATTGCTTCCAACGATGCGATTATCACTTCAAAGATGAACGAACTTGCTAAGGACGGATGGAAACTTGCTTTCGTAACCAGCGGCGTAGAGAGTGACGGAGGGAAAGACGACGGCAACGGGATATTTATTACCAGGTTGATATTTACAAAATAGCGATACCGAATTATAAGAGAGGGCTCCCGGAAATCGGGGGCCCTCTCTTTTTTGTAACATTAATGTTGAGTTGGCACAGTTCGTGATACACTCCTGTATACTTTTTTCAGAAAAAGATAACTAAATAAGAAACACACACGTATACTGGAATTTAAGGGTTATGGAAAGAATTTTAACAATCAGTGAAGCCGAGCAGGCTATTAATAAACTCACCGATCAGGATAAGCATAGAGTAATGAACGATCAGGTTTGCTTTGGTGAGTATTTTATTGGCAATGAGAATAACGTTTATTTCAGGATCAATCCAATAAATGTAATCATGTCAAACGGAAGACCGGTTTCCGTAAATCCGGATGACAGCACGATCATCTAAGTTATTTAATCTCCGGCGCTTGCAGAATAATTCAACAATCAGCGGAATTAATCTGCAAGAACAAAAGAAGACCGCGTTTTCTCCTTAGCCACTTCCTTCTTTACTACTACATCTCCATCAACAGTCACCGTTTTAAGATCTATTTTCCGGATAAGCGCCGGATACCTCGTTTTAAAACGTCTGTCAAGATATTCAACGTCACCTTCCTTCGAAAGAAACTCCGCTTCTGCCAGATCCTGCTTAGCGAGAATATAATGCCCTGTTATTGCCTTTAACACACTCAGCTGGTGCAGCGATGCAATGGTGGAAACAGTATCTTTTATTGATTTCGACTGAGTGTTAGCCTGCAGGTAGAACCATTTCGCTTCAGAGTATCGTTTTTGATCCATATACATGTCTGCAAGGAAGTTGAAGCATTTCAAACGCCCTTTAAAGTGATCGGCAGATGAGTAAAATGGAAGCGCTTTATGGATGATGTAAAATTCCGACAGCTTCGGCTTGTTCTGCTGCTTTTTTATCTTCGCTATTTTATAGTATATCGATCCGAGGCTGTCGCGTCTGCATACCTTTTCGTATTCATTCTTGGCCACATCTGCGTAATTGAATGCCTCTTTATACATTTTTTTTGACGAATAAAGATCGCATATCCGGGATGCGGTGTTCCCCGCAAGTACGGCTTCGCCTGATTGGCTTTGTACTTTATACAGGGCACTGTATCTTTTTAAGGATTCCTGGAACTGCCCATTTCGGGCATAGAGGTCTGCAAGGAGATCCGTAGTGAACGTGTATTGCGATAGGTTATTCATCTGGCCATATAGTGCAGATGCTTTTGAAAGCTGTGCTATGGCATCCTTACTGTTCAGATGGATCAGAAGCTTTCCCATCTCAGTCCTGACTGCAGCTTCCTCCTGTTTGCTGATGTTTTTCGCTGATAACAATGCTGTTCGGTAGTTTTTTACCGATTCGCCCGGAGCGATGGCCGCCCAGGATATTCCTTTCCATAACGCATACGATACTCTATAAAATACCGAATCACCCGGCTTTTCTCTCTGGTCATGCGTTTCTGCAAGCGTTTTTGCCGGAGCATTGCCCCAAAAGATAGATAGTAAAATCAGCCCGGGTAGAAATTTCATGAATAATATTGTTAATGTTGCCCGGCATAACGCAAAGCCTGTACCAAATACATATAAATATTTCGCGTCATTTTTTCAATTCGTATAAACTTTACCAGCTATTTTTACTTATAAATTCTGGTTAAAAAAAGCTTGCATCTTGTTCCCGATAAAAGACAATATACCGAGCCGGAGTTTTCCGGTTGTAAACTGGATTATTATTGCAGTCAACCTGCTTGTTTTTTTATTTGAACTATCGATCCCGGACAATTACCTGGAATCGTTCTTTTATATATTCGGACTTGTTCCGGCCCGGTTTTCACATCCCGAATGGGCAGACTTCTACGGTTTGCATGCCGATGACTACTGGCCATTCTTTACAAATATGTTTTTACACGGCGGCTGGTCGCATTTTATAGGCAACATGTGGACGCTCTTTATATTCGGCGACAATGTGGAAGACAGGCTTGGCCACAGGAACTACCTGCTGTTTTATGTCCTTTGCGGCTTAGGTGCATCTTTCACTCATTTCTATATTTACCCGGATTCAACAGTTCCTGCTCTGGGCGCCTCGGGAGCTATTTCCGGCGTGATGGCTGCATATATGATTTTGTTCCCGGGCGCCCGGATACTAATGTTGCTGCCAATCATTGTTATTCCGTTCTTTTTTGAAATATCTGCCTTTATTTACCTGGCTTACTGGTTTTTTATGCAGTTGTTCAACGGGACGTTCAACCTGTTGTCGGCAAATGAAGGAACAGGGATCGCTTTTTGGGCACATATCGGAGGATTTGTCGCTGGCCTTCTTTTATACGGGTTTTTCCGTAAAAAGAAAAAGAGCTCAGCATTTCTGCGGTCCTGGTAGATGGCGGCTCTCAACCTATTGCATTTCCAATCCAGTCAATCATTGCCCATATCAGATAAATAAAGCCAGCCAGGAAACCAACAATAACCAGCAGAAGCATAATGATAATTCCCCTGCCGCTCCCCTGATACTTCCCTTCCTGGTAATGTCTTTTCAATAAACGGATATTCCGGTCATTCGCCTTGTATGCAAAATCGAACAACCAGCCGATGACGGGAACAGCACCGATCAATGCATCAAGAAAGATGTTCAGCGTCATCAGGATAACAACCTTGCCGCTTGCGCCGTGCCTAGTCATTACGAGTACCAGTACTGCAGAAATTAAAAATCCTGACAGATCTCCAAAAATCGGAATAAAATTAATTATAGGGTCGAGCCCGAATCTGAAGGAGGTACCCGGAAGGCGGAACTGATTGTCCATCAGCCAGGAGATCCTTTCCACCCATCTCAGTCTCTTATCATTGCTGTCTGTAATAGCCGGGTACTTTACTGATGTCATACAGTATAAACCCTGCCGGCGGAAAAAAGATTTTTGGAAACCTCCATAAATAGTATTATCTATGAACTGTTAAAGAAACGAGTATGCAGGAACTGGATAAGCAGGCTTTGGATGTGATGGTATTTTCAAACCTGGGCAAGGTGCCGTTTGGCGTCAATATAAAAGAATATTTCTTCGACGAATTCCATAACTCGCCGGCTGGCTGGGATAATTTTTTCAAAGATGGAAGCTGGAACGAACTGGATGAGGCGGGTAAGAA
>JBQGEO010000466.1:0-2093 GCA_052039655.1 Pararcticibacter sp. | reverse complement strand
CTGAAATTATCAGTCTCTTACCGCGGGATGCCATAATGATGACCTGGGAATACGGCGATAAGCCCTCTTTTTCGTCCTGGATTGATCCTTTTGTTTCTAATCGTTTAGATTATATGGTCTGCACAGGAGTACTTAATTCTCTGCGGCTATTTCCTGACTATGGCCAGGCTATCCCCAACATCCGCAACTTCATAAAGGAAGGAGTTCAAAAAGGAGCTATGGGGGCTCTTAATACCGTATGGGATGACGGAGGGCTCCATAGTTTCGATCGTGACTGGTATGGCGTGGCTTACGGAGCTGAGCATTCATGGAATCCTAATTCCCGGGGTTTGAGCGACTTTGATAAGCGTCTCTCGGCAGGGATATACAGGGGAGAGGGAATGGCACTTTTTAATGCAATACACCTGCTGACGGAAATGGCAGCGATACCGGTTTTGGAGAATATGAACGAGCTGGTATTCTGGAAAACCATTATCCCCGAGCGGGGCAAAACTGTCAGTTATAGTGTTTCAGGTTGGGAAGAAGTCCACGAAATGTGTCTCCGGATTGATTCATTACTGAAAAGCCGGAAGCCGGTATATTATAACCAGGAGTATGCCGCCCTTCAATTTGTATCAGATGAATATAAATACCTTTCTCAAGCCAGGCTGAAATTAGCCGAGGCATCGGAATTCTACTCCGATGCTTGCCGCCTTCAAAAGGGAAACAGAGCAGAGGCGCAAAGACTCCTGGAAAAAGCCAGGATAAATATTATCAATTGCCAGGTCGCGTTTAAGATGCTCAAAGAAGACTTTGAATACATCTGGAACCAGGAAAATCGTCCCTATTGGATTGATTTTGCTACTGATCCTTTCAATAAAGTTGTGGGAGATTATGAAGACCTGATAAAGTCGTTCGACCGCTCTGCCGAATATTTTAGCAGGCACCTGCCCCTGTCTTCGCCAACGGACATCAGGTTGGATATCAGGCCTCTTGCCGGAGATTACTTTACGTATTGGTTAATATCGCCGCCCTTCAGTTCCGGCACGAGTAGCAGTTTTAATTCCGATTACCTTAAGGGAATGGGTGGTGAGAAGAATGCAGCTCCTTTCCCGGGTTTCTCCTTTTCCGACGAAACAGGTAAAAATATTAAATGGATGAAATATTCCTCTCCATTATCGGATATCGTTCCCTTAAATGAGGCATTGGATTCCAGGAAAGAATCTGTCGCCTATGCATTTTGCACAATAGAAGCTCCTTCGGATATGAACGTTACTGTGAATCTTGGAGCCTGCAGGGATATTGAGTTAATCTGTAATGGCCTTTCAGTCTTTAAAAAGGAAGGGAATAAATCGATGCTCGTCGACGAATTTGAATGTAGTCTTAACCTGAAAACGGGTAAGAACAGGATCCTCGTGAAAACTCAGGGCGAAATGAATGGATGGGGATTTTCCTTTAGAATCAAAGATCAGAAAATAAGCAGCAGCAAAAACAGGTACCGGCTTGTTCCGAAACCCTGAAGATTGTAAGACTTTCCATGAATAGTACCATTTGTGAGGTAATCAACACCATTAATAGAAGGTGTTAAATGGTACTTTTGTATTGTGAAGCGTGATATTCCAATTTATGATATCGACAGTCTTTCTGCTTTGCGCAGTGAAGATATCATGGTCAGCAGGTTTGGTGTATATTCAAAGAAGCACCACCATTTACACTATCCACACCGGCACAGTTTCTATCATGTTGTGCTGTTTACGGAAGGCGGTGGATTTCAATTTCTTGATTTCGAAAGATTTGACGTAAAGCCCTGGCAGATCTATTTTATGATTCCCGGGCAGGTGCATGGCTGGAACTTCGACAAACCTGCAGATGGCTATGTTGTGAATTTTTCTGCTACCTATTTCCAGTCTTTTCTTTTGAAGACGGACTATCTCCGGAAATTTAGTTTTTTCGGTGGATTGGCGAATGAATCGGTACTTGATATCCCGGTCGAAAGCCGTGGGGAGATCCGCGATCTCTTCGAAGAATTACTGAAAACCGCAACCAGCGGCAGCCGGTTCAGGGATGACTATACCAGGATACTTCTACTGAAAGCCTTCATTTTAATTTCAGAT
>JBQGEO010000465.1:0-3365 GCA_052039655.1 Pararcticibacter sp. | reverse complement strand
AAATTGATAAATACGGTCTGAAACGATCTGAATGACCCTGAATCCTGCCTGAATATCTTCAGGCAGGATTTTTTATCTCCCCTTACGGCACCTTATCTTATTTATCCTCTGATATTTTTTCTGCTTTTGACATTTGGCTTTTTACTTTTAACTTTGAACTTATGATTAAACAGATACAATCTTCCCGGTTTTTGGTATTATCAGTATTAATAATTCTGGCAGCGTGCACGCGGGCTCTGCCCAGATTGCTGCCTGATATGTGGAATTTTACTGCGGTTGGAGCGCTGGCTGTATTTGCGGGAGCGAGGATAGCGGATAAAAAACTGGCTATCATTGTGCCGTTGGCAGCAATGATCTTATCAGATCTTTTTATCGGCGGGGATTTCACCAGGCCTGTTGTTTATGCTGCATTTATCTGCATGGTAATTTGCGGTATCCTGATAAAAGATAAGGTTTCTGTAACAAACGTAGCGCTGGCTTCTATTGCCGGAGCCGTGATATTTTATCTCATTACAAATTTTGCATTTCTTTATCCCTGGTATCCGCATAATATGCAGGGTGTGATGCAATCATATATTGCGGGTCTTCCTTTCCTCCGGAATATGCTTATTGCTGATGCATTTTACGGCGTTGTTCTTTTTGGAGGATTTTATCTTCTGGAACGGAAGTATCCAGCTATAAGCGCTGGCAGGATTTAAGACTTTAGTTACCGGTGCTGAATACCGGGCAAACAGAAAAGGCTGGTTCACCCGAACCAGCCTTTTCTGTTTTATAATTCAAAGCGAAATAGGGTGCCACTGGAATATCATCCCCTGATATGTCCATCTCCTTTTACCATCCATTTGTAACTGGTCAGTTCCTCAAGCCCCATAGGCCCCCTGGCGTGCAGCTTTTGCGTGCTGATTCCGATCTCTGCGCCCAATCCGAACTGGGCTCCGTCTGTAAATGCGGTTGAGGCATTTGCATACACCGCAGCAGCATCAATTGTTCTCAGGAATAGTTCTGTATTTCCTTCGTTTTCGGAGACGATCGCTTCACTGTGTTTTGAACTGTATGTACTGATATGATCCAGTGCCTGGTCAATGCCGGTTACCGTCTTAACAGCTAATTTATAATCCAGGAATTCAGTTCCGTAATGTTCTTCTGAGGCTTCCATGAGAAGGTCTGAAGGGTACTTACCCTGCAGGGCACTATAAGCATCTGTATCAGCAAAAATCTGTACGCCCGAAGCGGCAAGCGGGGCTACCAAAAACGGAAGGTCTGCGAGCCGCGACTGATGAATGACCAGGCAGTCCAGGGCGTTGCAGACACTCACCCTGCGTGTTTTGGCATTGTTGACAATGGCCTGTCCCTTTTCTGCATCACCCGATTCATCGAAATAAGTATGAACAATTCCCGCTCCTGTCTCTATAACGGGCACTTTAGAATTTTGTCTGACAAAATCTATCAGGCCCTGGCTGCCCCTGGGGATAATAACATCCACATATTTAACAGCAGTTAACAGTGCTTCCGTACTCTCCCTGTTTGGAGGCAGTAAGGTGGCTATAGAAGTATTCATGTGATGTTTTAAGAGTACTTTATGTATCACACTGATAATAGCCTGGTTGGAAAAAGAGGCATCACTCCCCCCCTTCAATACCGGAATGTTGCCGCTTTTGAGACAAAGAGAAAATACGTCGAATGTAACGTTCGGCCTCGCTTCATAGATAATTCCCACAACTCCCAGCGGAACGGTTACTTTCTTGAGGTTCAAACCGTTCGGCAGTACCCGCGAATTTAAAACTTTGCCCAGAGGAGAATTCAGGGCCGCCACGTTCCGGATGTCTGAAGCAATATCCTGGATCCGCTTTTCAGTAAGCTTAAGGCGGTCATATCTTGGGTCGTCTTTGCTCATCCTCCCGAGATCTTTCTGGTTCTCTTCTAAAAGCATACCGGTGTGAAGAATGGCTTCTTCCGCAAGATCAGAAAGTATCTGATTGATTTTGTCATCGCTGCATGCGTTAAGCTCCCTGCCGGCTTTCGCTGCATTTTTAAACTGTGCCTCAAGTTCCATTTTCAATAAGTCTCCGGGTTTAAATATAGGTAATCGTAGTGTATAAGTGCTTTTTGGTTTTTTTGTCCGATTAGTTCAGCTGCTTTGTCGGAGTTGTATTCTGCGATACCAAGTCCTACTGTTACACCGCCCTCATCTACCAGTTTTATAATATCGCCTTTTTTAAATTCCTGTGGAATACCAGTGATGCCTACCGGCAGCAGGCTGGTCGCTTTTGAAGAGCTCAGGGCCTGGCGGGCACCCTCGTTAATCTGAACGATTCCCTTTGCATAATTCTCAGAGCTGGCGATCCACCGCTTTTTCCCTGAAGCCTTTTTTACCGGCGTGAAGCAGGTATTGATCACATCCTGCCGGAGAAGGCGCAGCAATACATCAGTAGTTTTACCATTAGCGATGTGTACCGTAATCCCCAACTGGGCTATCTTATGCGCCATGTGGGATTTTGTAATCATCCCTCCCCTGCCGAACTGTGATTTCTGTGTAGTGATGAATGCTGAAAAATCATTAAATCCCGGGTCTATTCGGGGGATTACTTCAGAGCCAGGATCTTTTGGGTTGCCGTTGTATATGCCGTCCACGTTGCTCAGAATGACCAATGCATCGGCATTCAGCATGGAGGCTATCAATCCGGCGAGTTCGTCGTTATCTGTAAACATCAGTTCGGTCACCGAAATTACGTCGTTTTCGTTGACCACCGGGATTACCTGGTGCTGGAGTAAAATGCCAAAGCAATTTTTCATATTCAGGTAGTGCAGCCTGTCACGAAAGTCTTCTTTGGTGACGAGCACCTGTGCACAGACCAGATCATGAGTTCCGAACAGCTCTGAATAGGTATTGATCAGTTTGACCTGACCAATAGAAGCAAAAAGCTGGCGGGTGGCTACAGCGTCGAACTTGTCAGAGACAGAAAGGACACTTTTGCCGGAAGCAACTGCTCCGGAGGAAACCAGAATGACTTCTTTTCCCTGCTTTTTTATTTCGGCTATCTGAGTGACGAGATGGGCTATGCGTTCCAAATCAGGCAATCCATCTTCCCTTGTCAGGACATTTGAACCAATCTTAATTACTATCCGTTTATAGTCTAAGTCCATAAAAATGCTTAAAACTAATGAAAAAATACGTGTTTTCGTATTGTTTAAGCGGATATTTTTGTTTTGATATAGTTTTGACCTAACCTGATGCACCTGCTTGTACAGGATGAATATGAGGGATTTATCCGAGATACGATTTCATGACATTATCATATTCCTCACTGGTAAAATATACCAGCGGTTCTTCCGCAGTGTGTGATGCCTCTATGGTAATCTTTGTG
>JBQGEO010000464.1:0-6139 GCA_052039655.1 Pararcticibacter sp. | reverse complement strand
CTGAGAGTTGGAAGGGGGAAGTTTAGTACGCTGAATACCGGATCGGGAATGTTCGGGCGAGAGGGAGTTCATTATTGCAAATAATGACAGGGCATATTGTGCCCGGGCCCGCTTGAGAAGCACCTGAGCATTGTTGTATTTGTCGTTCCTTATCAGGTTCTTACTCCTGCTTTCGTAAAGTATGGGAGAATTATTGAAGTTTGCGGCAGCATCAGAGCTGAATGCTGTATAGGAGCTGAAGTTTGTTCCGAAAAATATTGATTTGTCTGAAAGATTAAATAAATCGTTCCCCACGCTGTAGTATTTTGATCCCGAGAGTGCCAGGTTGTAAATCGTGGGGAAGATATCTTTATGTGAACCGTATATCTCTGTATCGGTTTGAGCTGGACGATATTTGTGCGGGATGTACATGTAAAGAGGTACGCTTCGCTGGGCAAGCTGCTGCGATTCATCGAAGTCAAACAGCATCAGGTTGTTGTGGTCGCCTGTTGCTACTACAATCGTGTTTTCTGCCAAAGGTGAATTTTTTATTCTATTTAAAAATGTACCAAGGCAGTTGTTGCCGTACTGAAGGCTTGTGAGGTTTTTTATTGCGAGGTCTTCTTTTACCAGCAGTCGTTTTTTGACATCGGCAGAGAGCCTGACCTTGCCCGGTTTGTAAGAGGATGGTAGTATAAAAGGAGTGTGGTTGGTGGTTGTCTGGACAAACATGAACTTAGGTTCTGTTCCTTTCTCCGAGAGCTTTTGGTATGCAAAGTCGAACAAGTACTGATCATATGCTCCCCAGTTATTTCCTTCGGAATTCTTTATAGTATTATAGATATCGTATTTACCGAACAGCTTTTCGAAGCCTTGTTGCGGGGCCATCTCGTGAATGTTTCTCCATGTCGTTTCTCCCCCGGTCAGGAAGCTGGTTTCGTATCCTGCGTTTTTAAACGGGTACGCCACTCCAGTGGGAAACGGCTGAAACCGGTATTTTGATTGGGTGAGACAGATGGGGGTGCTGATCAGCAGGAATTCAAGGCTTTGAATCGTGGTTGTACCTCCGGAGACAAAGTTCCTGAAAACGAGGTCAGATTTGCAATGCGGCCTTAGTGCGGCGAGAAGATCCGTGCTGTCTGAATCAAAGCTCAGATTGTAGTTGCTCATACTTTCCATCATAACGAATACTACATTGGGTCGGTTCTTTCTGAGAAACTCGTTCTTCCTGGTCGTATGGAACAGAAGTCTGATCGCTTCTTTATCGGAAAGATCCGGAGGCACGTCTTTGGCTGGAAAATAGTCCCTGGCTGCCTGGGCAGCATGTTCATATCCAAGCTGCTTCAATATGGTGTTGGCTGAGCTGTTCAGATTTTCACTTTTTTCTCTCTCGGAAAAGGATGTTTTTAGTGCGTATACTCCGTTTATGGGTAAGAAATTTATTGACTTGCATGATGATACGGCGGCATCGTGTGGTTGAAGGGGGAAGATTCCGAGCGATTGCCTGATCCCTAAAAAGAGTATTGCAATGAGGGCGAAACTTGCTATGGTGCTGGTCCAGACCGGTAATTTTATGTCGAACTCTTTTTTCTTGTTGATCTTTCTGATGAAGAATACATAGGCAGCCATGATGGAAAGCCACATAGTGAAGATTTTCCATATCGGGTAATCTGACCATACGGAAGACATTACCGCTTTTGTATCGTCGTCGATGAGCCCGAAGATCAGGATATTGATATGCGATTGGAAATAGTTGTAAAAATACTGGTCGATGAAGAGAATGAGCAAAAAGACAGCCGTGGAAAGTCCGAAGAAAACCCAGATCACTTTTTCTATAAAAGCTCTGTAGCCGCGTCCGGGCATAAACAGGATGGGAAGGCATAATGCAAAGGGCAGTACCAGTGTGTAACTAATAACCATTGTGTCATACTGGAACCCTCTAAGAAATGCCATGGTTGCATCTGCCGGCAGCCTGAAAATATCTGCATTATGCAAGCGGATGATGAAGGAGATCCTGAAGCAGGTAAAGATCAGAAGCTGAAAGATATAGATTTGAAAAAGTTTATATATGCTGTTATAAAACTGGTTAAATCTGTCGTGCATTGACGAGGTTTTTTAGTATGGAAACTGAATTGTAACAAAATTGTGCGAATTTAATATTTGTTACGAAAAGGTTGATAATTAGTTAATAATTTCTTTACATAATACCGGAAGGTAAAATGCGGCCAGGGGATCAGTAAAGATTCGGTCCCGTGAATACATGTTTATTCACGGGAAGAACTCATGTATTATTGCATGGTCAATGCATAGACAGCAAAGGATGCCAGCCAGTGCTCTCCCATATAGTCGCCACTGGCAACGTGTTGTAAAGCAGTATTTAAGTGGGTGTTAGCAAGTTTGATTAAAGGTGTTTTATTCTTATTGGTATGTTTAGCAATGCCGTAGAGATCCCATGCGCGGCTCAGATTAAGGCCGTCGAGATGAACGAGCTTACCGTCGCTGCGGTCGTTTACCCGACCTGGGGCAAGTGTCATGTTGGTCTTGAACAGAGATGGAAGAAATCTGACGATCCATGTCTGATACTCTTCAGGTGAAAAAATACGCCACATAAGATCGGCTTCCTCCAGGCTGGGGCTTAGGAAGTCTGAGCCTCCTGGCTCCCATGCAAGAGGGGCATCGGTGTCATTTTTATAGAAGCGTAAGGCGGTTTCTTTTATCACGTTTTTCAGTCCTGCGTCATTTGCTGTTTCTGCATAATCCCAGGCCAGCCGGAGTCCGAACGCCAGGTTTGAATGCTCTCCTACACGAACAGGGTACGCCATCTTTGGAAGATATTCCTGGTACATGACAGATAATTGCTGCGCGAGTGGTTTGATGTTATTTGCCAACCGTTGAGCGAAAGGATCATTCCAGGAAAGAAGTTCGTTTTGTAACTGAAGAAGCCAGGCCCAGCCGTATGTTCTTTCAAATCCTTTGTTTTCTTTTGACCGGAAGATCTGTACTTCCTGGCTTATATTTTCAGCAGAGAGGTTTTGCGTTAGTTTTTCTCTTATTTGCGCAGCTTCCGGAAGATCGGGGAAGAGTTTCAGGAGCCGGACCAGCATCCAGTGTCCATGAACGCTAGAGTGCCAGTCGTAACACCCATAAAATGCCGGGTGATAAGACCGTGGTTTCCCGAGAAGAGATGTGTCGGAGAAGGTAATCCCTGTTTTGTATGGAAACTCCTGTTGCATACATTTCAGGGGAAGGGCTGCCAGATGAGATGCTCCTTCCCGGGTAAGTATATACTTGTCTTTTTCTATTTTAAAATGTGTCTCCTGTGCTTCAGAAGCTATATTAGAAAAAGAAAAGAAGAGGGCGGGAAGTATAGATTTGGTAAAAAAGCGGATCATTGAGCTAAGTTAAGAATTAAGGTTTAAAGAAGAGTCGAAACAAAAAAATCAGATTAGTGTACGGAGCCGGATGGGGCGGTGCGGTAGGAGAACCTTTTATATGTTTGAATTGACCGAACTGGAGTTTGCAGTTTTGAGGTCCCGGAATGCGGCCTCAGAAGAAGAAGGGGAATCAGCAAAGCCTGGACCTATGAGAGCCAGGCTTTGCTGATGTGGAAACTATCAATGGAATTACATTTGATTGATTTACATGTGATTATTCTTCTTCCTGCCAGGTCTTTTCGCCCGCTTTCATTTTGTCGAGTGTTGCTTTGATATTGGGATCATTGTTGGATACCAGCAGGGCTTCTTCCTGCATTTTAATAGCTTCCTTCTTTTTGCCCATTTTGTAAAGGATATTCGCGTAGGTATCCATAAACATTGGGTTCTTTGCATCTTTTCCCGATAAGCTTTTCTTTGACCAGGCGAGGGCTTCCTCCACACAGGCACCATCTTTGCAGTTTTCAAAGACTGCCCATGCAAAATTGTTAAGCTCCATATTGCTTATCCTGTCGCCGGACTTATTTAAATAAGCTGTCACCGCTTTGTTGAACTCGGGCCAGTTCTTTTTGCTCTGGTAATATCGTGCTTTTAAGGGAAGGATGACATCGCTGGCGGCAAATTCAGGATACGCTGTCTGGAGTTTTGTTTCCAGTGCTGTCCAGTCGATAATTACATCCTTTCCGGATAGGGCGGGATAGACCATTTCGCTTAATGCAATTCTTTTCAGCATAGAAACTGCGCTGCCTTTTCCAAGTATGGAATCAACCTTTGGCATATTCTTTCTGAATACACCAAACCCGGGATCAGTGCTTTTCTTCGTGGACCTGGAGAGTAACCGGATATTTTTTGGAGTGGTGAGATCGGTCTGTGTTGAAAGATATTCATTTGTCACCTTTGCTGAAAAGTCTTCGTCGTATGCTTCCATGGAAGCATTGATAAGAGCGAGTATAAAATCTGCATCTTTTTTTCCTGTCTCATACTGCCGCTTAAGGGTATAATACTGTTTTGAGGGATCTAAAGCCGCCTTCCCTTTGCTGATAAATGTGGCAGCGTCGGAAGAGCCTACCGCCCGGTGGACCAGTTCCCCGCTGGGGTCGAAGAAGAGATAAGTAGGATAGGCCCGTATTTCATACGTTTTGGCGATATATTTTGCATCTGCCCGCCATTTCATGACTTCAGGGCTGTCTCCCGCAGTGGAATCAATTTGTACTTTAACGCTGATGTAGTTTGCATTATAGAAGGTGCCTACTTCTTCCATGGGAAAAATATTAGCGGACATGTATTTACATGGCCCGCACCAGGTTGTAAATGCATCGAGAAAGATGTACTTGTTTTCCTTCTTTGCTTTCGCTTTAATTTCTGACCAGGAGTCTGCATGTTCAAAATGCATGCCTTTGTTTTCCTGTGCATAAGTCAGGGAGCACAGGAGAAAGGGAACCAGGATTAAGAGCTTTTTCATTTTATTAAGAGTTAGAGGTGAAATCTCATCAGAAGGCATTATTGGCGTCATTGGTCATGGCTGCTTTCGCTATTCTAAGGTACAATATATTTATTTGAAAATACTAAAGATTCTTTCGCCGGCGTTTGAGATTATATATTTATTCGATGAAACAAAAATATTTATTAACACTGGCGTTGCTACCGGCGCTGGCGTTTGCCCAAAACGGGAAATACACAGTTAAAGGGAGAGTTGGCAATTTGAATCCGCCAGCTAAGGTATATTTAATGTATGCGAATGGGCAGAATGAACCTGTGACCGATTCTTCTGCAGTGAAGAACGGAGAATTTTCTTTTGAAGGCGCGGTATCTGAAGCTGTGGCTGCTGTCCTGGTAATGGACAGGAATGGAGTAGGGCTCCAGAACATCAGTCCAAACAGCAACCCGGATATTCTCCGGTTCTATATTGAAAGCGGGGAAGTGAAGGTGTCTTCTTCTGATTCCCTGTCGAAGGCCGAGGTCAGTGGAAAGGTTAATAACGATAATAAGGCGCTGCAGGCTCAGCTGAAGCCAATGAATGAAAAGTTGGCGGCATTGAACAATGAGTTCCGCTCGGCTTCTCCTGAACGTCAGCAGGCGCCGGAATTCAGGAATGGGCTTCAGGCGCGGTTCGAGCAGATCAGGGAACAACAGAATGCTGTTTTAAAAGCATTTGTTAAGACTCACCCGGAGAGTTTCGTCAGCGTTTCCGTCATTCAGCGTTTGAGCCAGGAATCCTCCGATCCGGTTGAAATGGAGTCTCTGATTGGCAAGCTATCTCCGGCCCTGCAGAAAAATGCATCTATACAGGAAGTGTCAGCGGGACTCCAGGCTGCGAAGAAGACGGCTGTTGGAGTACAGGCTATGGACTTTACGCAGGCGGATGTAAGCGGAAAACCTGTAAAACTGTCTGATTTCAAAGGGAAATATGTACTGCTTGATTTTTGGGCATCCTGGTGCGGCCCCTGCAGGCAGGAGAATCCTAACGTGGTGAAGGCATACAATAAGTATAAGGACAAAAACTTTACAGTGCTGGGTGTGTCTCTGGACCGCGAAAATGGAAAGGACGCATGGCTCAAGGCGATTAAGGATGATGGTCTTACCTGGACACAGGTCTCTGATCTGAAGTTCTGGAACAATTCGGTAGCTGTGATGTATGGAATAAAAGCTATTCCCAAAAACTTCCTGATAGATCCTGCGGGCAAGATAGTAGCATCGGACCTGCGGGGAGAGGAGCTGGATAGTAAGCT
>JBQGEO010000463.1:0-6542 GCA_052039655.1 Pararcticibacter sp. | reverse complement strand
CTTTTCTTTTATGACCAAGTCCTGCTGATCAATTGAAATGGTGGTTTTTCTTTCAATATTGTTTGCTTTCCGCGTCTGAGGATCCAGATACTTAATGGCCTTTACATCCTGCTTTCCATCTATGTCCAGAATGGCTGAATTGAGTTCATTTCCACTGAGTGTACTAAAGGGCAGATAGTTAGAAGTGAGTTCCAGGTAACGGTCTGCTCCATCCGTATTCACTTTAACAATACAGTGGTTAAAATTAATAGAAGGAAGTATCATACCCTTTACTCCTGCATCCTTTGTGTTCACAAGAACAAGCTGGGCGTTTAGCCCTGCTTCCCTGGCCATAGAAACGAAAAGCGTCGACACGTCCTTACAGTCGCCTATCCTTGTATTTAAAACAGCTGAGGGATTTTGAGGAATTAATCCGCCCTGACGAAAGGGCACAGAGCTGTAAGTGATATTGCTGGTGATATAATTATAGATCCTTTCCGCCTTCTCCGTATCGCTGATCCTGTCTTTGGCCGGAAGAATAGAATTCACAGCTTCTTTTACTTCGTATGCAGGTTTAGCCTTAGCGGAAGCCCAGTCGTTATACCAGCTGGATATAAAACTCCAGTCAGGAATAGTCGTCACATTAAACACGTTCGCAACATCGTCCATCGCAGGCATTTTATCTTCATATTTTAACGATGGCTGATTCTCCTTCGCCCAGGAATATAGAACGAATTCATCTGCATCAGACTTCTGCACTTCTATATCCTGCTGGGAAAATTTATAGTACAGGGGTTGATTCTTAGCGGCGAGGACGCTATACCCGGTTCTCAGGGACGGGGCTCCATGGCTGAAATAAAAACTGTCCCAGAATTTATTAGCAAGCTGTCCCTGCGAATAATTAAACAACTTATAGCGCACAAAAATACAATCACCAACCTCAAGATTGGTGAATACCATCTGCGTCTGGTTGACTTCAGCCGGCACTTTGCTCCCGTTTGCCTTGATCACTTCCGCATCCTCAATAATATAGTTCTGCCAGTTCTTAACACCTGCAGCATACTCCTTCCATCCTTCAATTCCGGTACTGTTCAGAATCTTCGTGAGCATAGTGTGTCTTTCTTCAGAGCCTCCTCCCGGATATATGACAACCTGCGTACTTTCATTCAGCACCAGGGCATTATCATCAGGATATGAAGATGCAGGAGGGGCGGTTTTTATCATCTCCTGAACATCGTAAGGTTTAAAATAGTCAAATACATCTTTCTTTCCTTCAAGCTTCCTGAGCTCCCTGATAGCCAGGTAACTATTGGGATAAAGATCAAGAGCCGACTTATACTCTGCAATCGCTGCATCCTTTTTCCCCTGGCTGTTGAGTAAGCGTGCAAGATCAGTGTGGTATGCCGGGATATATGGAGCTATTGCAATCGCTTTCCTCAGCATTTCCTCCGCTTTAGAGTAGTTTTGCAATTGCGCGTATATATTCGATAAAGCGGTATAAATCCCAACACCTACCGGATCGTTCTCTATCTCTGCAAGATATACCTTAATTCCTGCGTCAGCATTTCCGGAATCAAAATACGTTTTGGCAAGAGCCTTTGCTATATCGTAATCATCGTGATCTTTCAGGTATTCTCTCAACAATGAAATTACAGCTTTATTGTTCTTCCGCAGGTCGCGCTCTATTAAATACTTATATTCAATAAATGACTTATCCTGAGGATATTTACTGTAGCCATATTCTGCCAGCCGCACTAGTTCAGGTTGATTTTTATTTTTTGCAGCGAGATTAATTCTTTTCAAAAGTACCTGTCCGTCATCTTTACCATACAATGCTTCCAGCTTATCAGTGTATTCTTCTGCCTGCTTATAATCTTCCTTTTCAAGTGCGCTGTTATAGAAGAAATTAAGGGCCCAGGGATGCCCTGGATCAGCCATTTTAATCGCCTCGCGGGTACTTTCCAGTCCTGTTCTGTTATCGGTCTTACTAAACAGTTCCATAAAGAGAACATTCACCGCCGTACTTCCGGGATAGGAAGCTTTGAGCTTGTCGAGGACATGCCTTGCTTCAAACGTTTTATCTGCCTGCAGATAGATCTTGGCGAGGAGGATTTGATTAAGAGGATCGCCGGGACTCGTTTTCAATTTATCTTCAAAGAACTTCTCATAAACAGACTCCACTTTTTCGCTTTTATAAGTCTCTGCCGGGCTATAAGTTTGGGATGAAGACTGAGATGTTAAACCAGCTACCGGATTACCCTGCTGATCTGTAAGCCTTAGCAGGAAATTAGACCTACCTGCATAACTCTCGCCCACCTGTACCAGGATCCTGTTATACCCCTCATTCAAAGTAATTCTTTGAATATAACTATCAAGGTCATTATTTCTCTCTTCGGACTCAGATACTATGAGTTTGTCGTTTACCCAAACCTTCATAGAGCCGGAGACACCCGCCCGAAGTTCGACGTCCTGTTTTTTAGGGCTATTTACAAAGGTCTGTGCGAAAACAACAGAATTCTCAAAATTAAAGTAATAGGTAAAATCAAACCATTTATCCCTTCTTTGATAAGGAGGAGTAAACCACTTCACGCTGGCTCCGAACTTATTGACAAAAGATGCATCAGGCCCGGCATTTTTTAGAGTCTGGTAACTCTTGTCAAAACCACTGGTTGAGATATTCTCAAATTCGCCGGTAATCGCCCAGTTTTCTATAGCGCCGATCCTGTTAAACGCTTTTATCGCTTCCTCTCTCTTTTTACTGTCGGAATAAGCCTTTCCCAAACGCGACCAAGCCATTGCCCTAAGCGTTCCATCAGAAGACGGGTCATTGGCAAGCTGCTGGAGGAATCTGATGATTTCCTGATTTGTTGCCGGATCATCACTATTCAGCAGTCCCGAAAACCACAATGAAAATATATAAGGTGCTGCATTTTTCTCTTCCTGTACAAACTGCTTAAAACAAGTAAATGGGTTCCCCAGATAGGTATCATTCGTATACAGAAGGGAAAGCCCCAGAAGAGCTTCTTTTTTTTGCTCAGGATTTTTGAGCGCCTCTGTAAACTCTGTTTTAGCCGACTGGCGATCATTTTTTAAAAAGGCCTGCCACCCCTTAGAAACACTGGTTTGGGCATAGCTTGTGCAGGGTAAGACTAAGAAGAAGATACCCAGTGATAATAAAAAAGACTTCATTGTGTATAAGGTCTGTTTAACGATGTGATATAATGAGTAATTCGAGATCTCTTGGAGGTATATTAAAGCGTTCCGCCAGGTCCTTATTGGTTAAATGCCCCTGATAAAGGTATGTCGCATTACGGATGCCTGGTTTTTCCCAGATGACATTCATAATGCCGCCCATTTCTCCTATATCCATAAGAATGGGTGTAAAAATATTAGTCAGCGCATAAGTAGCCGTACGTGCTACTCTTGAAGCAATGTTAGGCACACAGTAGTGAATAACATCGTACTTCCTGAAAACCGGGTGAGTATGGTTGGTAATCCGGGAAGTCTCAAAACAGCCTCCCTGATCAATGCTTACGTCAATGACTACCGAATTAGGCTTCATCTTACTTACTGTTTCTTCCGAAACAATGCATGGGCTGCGGCCGTGAGAAGAACGGATTGCACCAATCACAACATCACAGCTTGTAATGGCCTTATTCAACACAATGGGCTGGATGACCGAAGTAAAAACCCTGTTTCCGATATTATTCTGAAGACGGCGCAAACGATAAATAGAACTATCAAATACCTTCACTTCAGCACCGAGTGATATTGCCGTGCGGGCTGCATATTCGCCGACCGTACCTGCTCCCAGAATAACAATTTCTGTAGGAGGCACTCCCGTAATTCCTCCCAGCATCAGCCCTTTGCCATCAAATACATTGCTGAGGTACTCAGCAGCGATCAAGACAGACGTGGCACCCACGATCTCACTCATAGATCTTATGACCGTCAGTATACCCCCTTCATCCCTCAGGTACTCATACGATAAAGCAGTGATCTTCTTTTTCATCATGGCCTCCAGGCTTTCCGCCTTAAGAGAACCCATTTGCAAAGTAGAAAACAGCACCTGGTAAGGCTTCATCATCGATATTTCTTCCTGTGTAGGAGGTCCTATCTTGATAATAATATCGGTCTTGAATATTTCCTTTTTATCATAAATGATCCGGGCACCCTGCTCGCTATAGTCTTTGTCAGAAAAATTTGCGCCGGCACCTGCTCCTGTTTCTATCATTACCTGGTGCCCGTTATTCACCAGAAGTGCAACAGAAAGAGGCGTTAAGGCAATACGGTTCTCCTGAAAAGATGTTTCTTTGGGAATACCTATAAAAATGCTGTTTTTTCTGGTCTTGATTTCCAGCATTGCCTCCTGCGGCTGTATCATAGCTTGCTTTGCAATGTCAGATAGTTCATTTATCATCAGATCAGGTCAATTTGAACAGAATTTCAGATTCTGCGTTTAAAGTTACCAAAAAAATCGTTTAATGTTTACCTGCGGTGATTTGTCTTGATGTCTCTCCCAGGGATTCTATGTTCACTTTTACATGATGATCGGGAATAAGTCCGGGAATCTTCCCGGGCCATTCGACAAAACAATAGTTGCCCGAATAAAAATAATCTTCATATCCGAGATCAAGTGCCTCCGTTTCGTTTTTGAGCCTGTAAAAGTCAAAATGAAAGATCACTCCTGCATCCGACTCATACTCATTGACAATGGAAAAGGTGGGGCTCGAAACAGTATTTTTCACACCGAGGGTGCGGCACATCTCCTTGATTAAAGTGGTCTTGCCGGCTCCCATCTCACCGTAAAAAAGAAATATACGCTCATCTGCGGCAAATGAGATGAGTTTTTCAGCCACTCCCGGCAATTCTTCCAGACTAGAAATTCCAGATTCCATATACAAAGATAGTTAAAGTTAAGAACCAGGAATTAAGAGCTGCTGGTTTCTTATCCTGATTCTTATCTTCTTACTCTTTATGCCTACCGCGGACTATAAGAAACATAAGGAACGATCATCTCTTCTAAAGAAATCCCTCCGTGCTGAAAGGTTTCATTATAATAATTAACAAAGTGATTGTAATTATTCGGATAAACGAAATAGCTGTCCTCTTTTGTGAAAATGAAACTCGAACTGACATGAAGTTTTGGCAAAAACGCATCGTGAGGGTTTTTAATATGAAAAACCTCTTTCGGAGTGAAGTTAAGATTCTTTCCCTGTTTATAGCGAAGATTCGTATTGGTATTCCGGTCTCCGATCACTTTGCTCGGATGCTTTACCCGGATCGTACCATGGTCGGTGGTAATGACAAGCTTGACGTTCTTTTGAGCGAGCTTTTTGAGCAGCTCAAGCAGGGGAGAATGTATAAACCACGATAACGTCAGTGACCGGTAGGCTGCTTCATCATTCGCCAGTTCCCTGATCATGGCCATATCTGTCCTGGCATGCGACAACATATCGACAAAATTATAAACGACGACATTGAGTTCATTTCCCATAAGGTTATTGAAATTCTCGACAAGTTCTTTTCCCTGTTCATAAGTCAGGATCTTGTTGTAAGAATGCTTTAACTCCCTTCGGGCAACCCTTTGTACCTGATCGGCCAGAAACTGTTCTTCAAATAAGTTCTTCCCCCCCTCATCTTCGTCATTCTGCCACATCGACGGATATCGTTTCTCCATATCAAGAGGCAATAGACCAGAAAAGATCGCATTCCTTGCATATTGTGTTGCCGTAGGCAGTATGCTGTAATAAGTATCTTCCTCGTCTGCTCTAAAGTTTTCGGTTATAATCGAGTTGATCACCTTCCATTGATCATAGCGTAAATTATCTATGAGAATAAAAAATGTAGGCTTTGACGCTTCCAGTGAGGGAAACAATTTCCTCCTGAGCAACTGATGCGACATAACCGGTCCTTCTTCCGGGTTTTTTAGCCAGCGGAGATAATTTTTTTCAATGAATTTTGAGAACTGAACATTAGCCTCCGCCTTCTGCATAGTCAGAATCTCATGCATTCCTGCATCCTCAAGCTTCTCAAGCGACAATTCCCAAAAGACGAGTTTCTTATAAATTTCCACCCATTCGGTAAAATTCAGATTGTCATTCAGCGTCATGCCCAGGTTACGGAAGTCCTGCTGATAGGCCATGGATGTTTTTTCGCTGATCAGCCTTTTATTCTCAGTCAGCTTCTTGATGGTCAGCTGGATTTGCCTTGGATTTACCGGCTTTATCAGATAATCATCTATCTTTGACCCGATTGCATCTTCCATAAGATGCTCTTCTTCGTTCTTCGTTATGAGAACTATCGGAATGTCGGGATTCAGATTTTTGATCTCGGCCAGCGTTTCGAGGCCTGTAAGCCCAGGCATGTTTTCATCAAGAAATATGATATCAAAATATCCCTCTTTAAAAGCCTCGACAGCATCACGCCCGTTAGTTACCGTTTTTACTTCGTATCCCTTTTCTTTGAGAAACATTATATGGGGCTTTAAAAAGTCTATTTCATCATCTGCCCATAATATTGTGGTTTCCTGCATTTCTATTTAATAATTATGTGGGTTATTT
>JBQGEO010000462.1:0-6965 GCA_052039655.1 Pararcticibacter sp. | reverse complement strand
ACACAAATAAAACATCGCATGGATATTTACCGCGAAAGTATGCACCCATTCTTCCGATGGAATTTCCTGCAGGGTATTCCGCGCCATCTGGAATGCAGCATTATTTACCAGGATATCTATTTGCCCGAATTCTTCAACTGCCTTCTGCACGATCTGTTTACAATGATCTTCGTCTCCAATATCGCCCGGAACGAGGATAGCTCTCCGACCCGATGCTTCAATGATTGCAGCGGTATCCCGTGCATCCTGATCCTCATCCAGGTAGGATATCAGAACATCCGCTCCTTCACGTGCGAATGCAATAGCAACTGCGCGGCCTATCCCTGAATCACCGCCTGTTATAATGGCTTTTTTTCCTGTCAGCTTTCCCGATCCTTTGTATGTGTCTTCTCCATGATCTGGTTTGGGGTTCATTTCTGATGTTAGTCCCGGAACCCGCGATTGATGTTGCGGAGGCTGTGACGAGGGATACTTTTCTGTTGGGTCTTCAGAATGAGTGTTTTGTGTCATATTCATAGTTGATTTTTTACAGATAGATACATGCATAACGGATAATGCTCTATGATGTTTAGATCGCCGGCACTTAACCAGACATTCACGTATTTTCAACAGATTAATATTTATCTAAAACAACGAACCAGGTTAGATATTTATATGAAAGTCTATCTTTGAAAAATTAATTTTAAAATCTTATTGCGGATGAACTGGACACCCAATCTCCAACGTTACGAAAAAATGAAATATAACCGCTGCGGCAAAAGCGGATTGAAGCTTCCGGCTATTTCCCTGGGACTGTGGCATAACTTCGGGGATGATACATCTCATAGTACAAAGCAGGCTATCTGCCGGACGGCCTTTGACGCCGGCATCACTCACTTTGATCTTGCCAATAATTATGGTCCTCCTCCGGGAAGCGCTGAATTAGCGTTTGGACGGATTCTGCGTGAAGATTTTACCGGTTACAGGGATCAGCTGATTATATCTTCGAAGGCTGGTTATAATATGTGGGAAGGTCCTTACGGCGAATGGGGCAGCCGGAAATACCTGATAGCAAGCTGTGATCAAAGCCTGAAAAGAATGGGTCTTGACTATGTCGACATTTTCTATTCGCATCGTTTTGATCCGGAAACACCTTTGGAAGAGACTATGATGGCGCTCGACCATATAGTTAGGTCGGGAAGGGCTTTATATGTCGGGATATCTTCTTACAATTCTCAGCGAACCCGCGAGGCAGTCAAGATATTGAAGGAGCTCGGAACGCCTTGTCTCATCCATCAGCCGAGTTATTCGATGCTGAACAGGTGGATTGAAGAGGATGGCCTCACTGATACGCTTGAAGAGCTTGGTATTGGTTCTATCGTATTTTCGCCGCTGGCTCAGGGAATGCTGACAGATAAATACCTGAAAGAAATCCCTGAAGACAGCCGGGCAGCAAAGGGGAAGTCACTGAACCCTGCTTTTTTGAATGATGAGAATCTTAAAAATATTCGTGCATTGAATGCTATTGCGCAGCAGAGGGGGCAGACGCTTGCTCAAATGGCCATAGCATGGGTTCTGAGAGGCGAACGTGTAACCTCGGCTCTGATCGGGGCAAGCAGGCCGGAGCAGGTGACTGACAGCGTAAGAGCCCTGGAAAATCTTACTTTTTCTGAGTCAGAACTTGCTGAAATTGATCAATATGCTAAAGATGCTTCTGTTCACATATGGGCCAAATCGGCTGAACTTAAATAATCCTTCAGGATTCCGGACGGGAACTTAGCTATCCTGAATCAAAACCGGGAATGTATAATAGCAGTAGCCCTGTTTTTTGAAGCAGAGAATAGGGCCACTGCTATTAGTTACATCTCCTGATATTCCTGACATGTATCAGATATTTTTATGCATCTTATCGTTTATTTTCCTCTTTTCTAGCAGTAGTTTTGCAGTACATCGCGATAAGTGAAGATTTCTAATCGTTTCGCTTAGTGTAAGCTGTTCATTAGCAGCTATATTGTTTTCAGTATCAATGAGATGATAAAGCAGTGTGTAATTGTTTTTGGTTGTCTTGCCCTCGGTGAATTTGTCGTAAGCATGACCGGGCTTAAATTGCCCTCCAGTATTATAGGTATGATCCTCCTGACCGTCTTTCTGAAGCTGGGATGGATTAAGTTAAAATCGGTGAAGGGCATATCCGATTTTTTGGCTAAAAACCTCGCCCTATTCTTCGTTCCATCCGGAGTAGCAATTATGCTTTATCTTGATATCCTGAAGGATTCGCTTTTACCCATTATTGTGGCTTCCATTGGAAGCACGATCATCATTTTAGCCGTAACAGGGTGGGTACACCAGATAATCAGGAAAAAGTTATGAATGCCTTTCTTCAAAACCCCATCTTCATCATTTCATTTACTTTCTTCTCCTATTATATAGCTCAGGAGATACAGAAGAGGACTAAGCTGATCATTCTGAATCCAATCTTAGTATCCATTATCATTATTATTGTTTTCCTATCCATCTTTCATATTAAATATGAGGTGTATCACGAAGGTAGCAAGCTTATTGAGTTCTTCCTGAAACCAGCAGTTGTGGCTCTTGGTGTGCCTTTGTATCAGCAACTGGAAAAGATCAGAAAACAAACACTTCATATCGTTGTGTCTGAACTGGCGGGCTGTATAGCTGGCATTGTCAGCGTAGTACTTATTGCCAAGCTGCTCGGGGCTCCGAAAGAAATAGTTTTTTCATTAGCGCCAAAATCTGTTACTACTCCGATTGCCATAGAAGTATCGAAAGCCATAGGAGGAATTCCTCCACTTACAGCGTCAGTTGTGATAACAGTCGGTATCTTTGGGTCCATATACGGATACGCCATTATGAAATGGATCAAGGTGCATAACCCAGTGTCTCAGGGCCTGTCTATGGGCACCGCAGCTCATGCTGTAGGAACTTCTAAATCAATGGAAATAAGTCCCACTTTCGGAGCTTTTTCAAGTTTGGGTTTGATTGTAAACGGCATCTTTACCGCTATTCTTACGCCTTATATAATCGAAATAATGAGCCTATGGATAAAATTTTAGAGTACAGCCATGCTTATTTAATTAACTTTTTTAGTATAAAACTGTTATTCCTCCCAAAAACCTATGAAGCTGGTCCAGATATTATTACCCTTGTTTAATAATAATCAAGAAGCATTTCCACCTGTCTATTATTCTCAGATAAGAGAGGAGCTGACTTCCAGATATGGAGGCGTAACGGCCTATAGTCATTCTCCTGCCACTGGTATATGGAAGGAGAACGGAGAAAAGACCATACAGGATAAGATCGTCATTTACGAGGTAATGACTGATGTTACCGACAGGGAATGGTGGAGTATTTTTAAAAGAAGAGCAGAAAGAATATTTCAGCAGGAAGAGATTGTTATCAGGGCAATACAGATAGATATCTTTTGAAAATTCCAGATAAAAATTCGCACACGGTTGGGAAATTGCCGTATCCGGCCCTTCAAAATGGCGCATTCATACCTTTTAATGTCTGTCTTTAGCGCTTATCTTTGTGTATACTTAGTATTTAACCGGTCTAAGTTCCTTTAAGTCAGATTGTTTTAGAGTTGACAAAAAAAAGACATTTACCTGGAAAGTTATTTCTATGTTTGTTTAACACTGTTAAATAGATTATCAGGTAAACTGAATGGGAAGTAAGGAAAGAATACAACGCTTAAAAGATGAAAACCGGATTAATATCCTGGAGGCATCCCTTGAGATAGTGAAGGAGGAAGGATGGCAAGCGTTGAGCATGAGAAAGATTGCAGACAAGATCGAGTATACTGCTCCCATGATCTATGAGTATTTCGCAAATAAGGAAGCAATTTTACTCGAACTCTCGAGAAGAGGAAACATGCTGCTTTTGAGAAGAATGCGTGAGGCAAAAGAATCCAGGACAAAGCCTGAGAAACAATTGGAAGCAATGTGGCTTGCTTATTGGGATTTTGCTTTTGAAGAGAGAGAATTCTATCAATTAATGTTTGGAGTGGGTACCTCCTGTTGTGCCCTCAATAAATCCAAAGAAGGAGAGGAGGCATTCCGAATGGTATGTTCTGTAATCCGTGAAGTTATGGAGGGACAGGATCCTTCGGATGAAGAAGTTTGCAGAAAGTATTATACTTTCTGGTCTATCATACATGGTCTTATTTCAATTAACCTCGTTAACCGGGGAGTTTGTGATAAAGACAACCAACATATTTTAACAGAGGCGATCCGTGGAATCACTCTTTCGCTTAAGAGCTAAAAAAATTTATACGTATTATAAGAGTCGTAAATAATTTAACGCTGTTAAGCTGTTCTTTAAAATTTCTCCGATAGGGAGAGCTCACATTCATTAAATATTCTTACCACAATTACATAATAGAAAATGAAAACGCATCGATTTTATGTCTATCTGCAATTCCGCCCTACACTATCTAACACTGTTAAACACTTTAATGATGTTATGAGGATCGCCATTTTTGTCCCGGTGTTATTTTTATTCGGGTGTTCCTCTGATCAAAATGCACAAATGGGCGCAGCTCCGCCGCCGTCTTTACCTGTGTGGGAAATTAAGCAGGGTTCGGAAGTGACCTATCAGGAGTATCCTGCCTCTATTGATGGAATCGTTAATATAGAAATCCGTCCGCAGGTTGAGGGCATCCTTGATCAGGTTTTAGTAGACGAAGGAGCATTTGTTCAAAAGGGGCAGGCTCTCTTTAAAATAAATGACAGGCCGTATCGGGAGCAGTTGAATGCTTCCAGAGCTAGTCTTAATGCAGCAGAGGGAGCAATGGAGAACGCAAAACTGGAGGTAGAAAAGCTAAAGCCGTTGGTAGAGAACCATGTAGTGTCTGATTTTCAGATTAAATCCGCCCGTGCGGCTTACCGCGTGGCTTTAGGAAATCTTGAACAGGCGAAGGCAAACGTTGCTGCAGCGAAGATAAATCTGGGATATACGGTTATCAAGGCTCCGGTGAGTGGTTATATAGGCCGCTTGCAAAAAAAGCAGGGAAGTTTACTTAGTCCTTCGGATATGCAACCGCTGACACAACTATCCGACGTGCACGAAATGCACGCATATTTTTCTATTGGCGAAAGTGACTTTGTTACATTCAAGGCGCAATACCCCGGTACTACTTTAAAACAGAAGTTAAACAACATGCCACCAGTCAGTCTGATCTTATCCGATCAAAGTACTTACCCATTTGAAGGGCGTGTAGATATGGTTGATGGTCAATTTGATAAAAATACAGGTGCAATCACTCTGCGGGCAAGTTTTCCTAATAAAGAGGGGCTCTTGCGTGCTGGAAATACGGGGCGGGTAAAGTTAGCGTTGCAGCATAGTAATGCACTTATTGTTCCTCAATCTGCAACGATTGAGATACAGGACAAGATTTTTGTTTACGCTCTGGGTGACAGCAATAAGGTAAATAAAAGGCCGATCTCTGTAATTGGTAAAAGCGGTCCAAACTACATCATCAGCGAGGGGCTGAAATCGGGCGATAAAATTGTTTACAAAGGAATTGAACATCTTCAGGAAGATCAGGTAATAAAACCGGAACCTTTGAAACCGGAAGACCGCAAACTTACAGCACTCAATTAAATAGAAGATTATGTTCAGGAAATTTATAGAAAGGCCGGTTCTGGCCACAGTGATCTCGATACTCCTGGTTATTGCGGGAATTATTGGGATAACCAAATTGCCTTTACAGCAATTCCCGGATATTGCTCCCCCGGCAGTTCAGGTAACAGCACTTTATCCAGGTGCGAGCGCTGAAACTATTTTGCGCTCAGTAGCCCCTTCACTTGAAGAGGCGATAAATGGAGTAGAGAACATGACTTATATGAGTTCCACCGCCAGCAACGATGGATCTCTTGCTATCACGGTTTACTTTAAACTTGGTACAGATCCTGACCAAGCCGCAGTTAACGTGCAGAACCGGGTATCTCAGGCAACAAGTCAGCTGCCTGCTGAAGTAATTCAGGCAGGAATCACGACGACTAAGCAGCAGAACAGTCTGATCATGGTAGTGGATCTTTATAGCGAAGATGAAAAGACCTATGATCAAACCTTCATGGCGAATTATGCCCAGATCAACCTGATCCCGGAAATCAAACGTATTCCGGGCGTTGGTCAAGCTCTTTTATTTGGTGGAAGCAAGGACTATTCCATGCGTATCTGGTTAAACCCCAATCAAATGACCGCTTATAAGCTGACTCCCCAGGAGGTAACAGCAGCAATTCAGGATAAAAACCTGGAGGCGGCACCCGGAAAATTCGGGGAGAGCAGCACTGAGGCGTTCGAGTTCGTTATTAAGTATAAGGGAAAGCTAAATCAGCCGTCCGATTATGAGAATATTATTATACGTTCTAATGCAGACGGATCGGTATTGCGTCTTAAGGATATTGCAAGAGTAGAATTCGGATCGTATACCTATGCCAGCAATACCAGGATTAACGGTAAAGCCGGATTGAATATAGGTGTATTGCAATTAGCCGGCTCTAATGCCAATGAGATTCAGGAGGCTATTACAAAGATGATGGATAAAGCGCAGGAGGATTTTCCAAAGGGAATGAAATATCTGACTCTTTACAGCACCAAAGTGGCATTGGATCAATCTATAGATCAGGTGAAACATACATTAGTGGAAGCTTTTATTTTAGTGTTCCTTGTTGTATTTGTTTTCCTGCAGGATTTCCGTTCCACCCTTATTCCAGCAATAGCAGTACCAGTTGCAATTGTCGGAACGTTCTTTTTTATGCAGCTATTCGGGTTTTCCATTAACCTGCTCACACTTTTTGCACTCGTACTTGCGATAGGGATTGTAGTGGACGACGCAATTGTGGTAGTGGAAGCTGTACACGCAAAAATGGAGCATAATCATCTTGCTCCAAAAGCGGCGACTATTTCTGCTATGCACGACATTACAGGTGCTATTATATCAATTACGCTGGTAATGTCTGCGG
>JBQGEO010000461.1:0-8847 GCA_052039655.1 Pararcticibacter sp. | reverse complement strand
GATTCTCCCATTTATCGCCGCAGGATCCCTTAACTTTCAGATCAGAAACCGATTTTAGACTTGTCCGTGCGCTGCTAAAACGAAATCTCTTCCGTAAACACTTTTCCAAAACGATCAGTTGCCTGTACTTTCAACTTTTGGGCTGAAACGGAAGGCAACGCATAAAACAAATGATCCGTAAGCGTAGGTTCTACCCACTTATGTTTTTTAGGAAGCTGTGACCCGCTGTAGAGCCGCTCTGCCATAGGATCGAGGCCGACCCGTCTTTCCATCTCCCCTTTAAACTGCCCATCCTCGTACCACTCAATCTTCCAGGCTGGATCCCAGTTCCATATATTAGCAACAATCTCCCCGGGTCTGTCTTTCACACTTCCCTTCGGATATATCCTTAACTGGTGATCCCCGGACTTGCCGGTTGATTTATAATACCATTGAATTTCACCTCCCCTCACTTCATACACTCCATACCCGTTAGGGCAGCCGTCGCTGCATACCGGGCCTGTCCACCAGGCGCCGCAAACAGTACCATGCACGTGCTCAGTGATGTCCCCTTCTGTCCACTTTTCATTCATATGAGTATGCCCCGACATAATATGAACTTTATATCCCTCCAGCACACTATAAAGCTTTTTCCTGTTCGACACAACTCCCCCCAGTTCATCTTCTTTTAAATCATTACGCCGCGCGGATCCCGTATTTGTGGGAATATGCAAAGCCACCACAACGGTCGATCCCTTCTTCACCATCGCCAGGTCCTGCTCCAGCCACTGCAGCTGCAACTCCGTCAGATATCCAATATATTTTTTAGCCGTTCCTATGAAGAATACATCATCCAGCACTACGTAGTGAACTTCACCCCTGTTGAATGAATAATAAGTAGGCCCAAATTCTTTTTTAAAGGTCTTCGCAGACAGATCGTCTGTCCTCGCATCGATATCCATATCATGATTTCCGATAACGTTATAAAAAGGAATACTGGTAATCTCTATCGCTGTCCGGTAATCTTCATACAACTCAAAATGGTCCCAAACCAGGTCACCGCAGCCTATACCATGAAACAAAGAGCCCGCAGGATACGATTTTACCAGATCACGAAGATCCGGTGCCGACTTCGTCTTCATCTGTTCTGCATCCGACTTAGAAACAACCTGGGGATCAGCCCATACCACAAAGTTATGATTCCGGTCGTCCACCTCCAGTCTTTCAAGCACAAAATCAGCATGGAAGCTATTCCCGCTGCCGGTACTGATCGTCTTATAAAAAGCAGCAATGCCCTTATTATGAGGGATGGCAAATCCGGCTGGAATACTGATGTAAACAAACTCAGCCATTTTATTGCTAGGCAACAGGTAATTGCCGTACTTGTCGGTTTTAACGATATTAAATCCATCCGTCACTGCTACTCCTGCCACGCCCTTACCACCGGCGTGCACTCTTCCACGGATAGTGAGAGCGGAAAGATCGATCTTTCCAACCGTTAAAGATGTTTCAGCCTTTAATATTGTTCCCGGAATGGCAAGCAATGTCCCTCCGAGTCCTAAGTTCCTAAGAAAATTTCTCCTGTTAAGCATTTTACTATATGTTTATGAGACATGGAGGACTAACGATCTCATGCCCCGTGCAATGTATCATTCGGATATTAAGCCAATGTAAACACATTGGCTATTTTAATAGAGTCACCTTACCAGTTTCTATGGATGTAAGTGGTGATGTTTTCTCCATCAGAAAGAATTCATACCCCCTTGGCTCTTCCCAGATCTTCGTTACGGAATTAAGCACACCGCCTAATTTGACAAAAATGCCCTGGTCTGAGGGATTCTGATGAGGAATAATATACATATTTGATCCCTGAAAGAAGAAAGGCTGAGCTTCGTGTGTTTCGGGATCGATAGCATGATAATGGTCATTATCAGCAATACGGTACCCTGTAGAGTTTTCAACATCTACGATAGTAGCAGTGCCGGTGCCTCCAAAAAACACAACATCCATTGGAACCGATGCAACTACTATATTGACACCAGCAAAAACAGCTATTCCACCAGCATTTCCGCTGTTTGGTAACAATCCGGAACTGCTGGCTCCGATTGCACCGTCACCGTCTGTACTGACATAAGCAATTGACCTGATCCACTTTGCATTGCTAATATTTGTGGAATTGGCCCCGTTGATTCTTTTGTTGCTTCCTCCAACATAGAAGAATTCACCTTTTCTAACGGCCCCCTGGGTGAGTTCAAACTTATACGTTCTTCCTCCGCCCGTTACCCATCCGCCCGCGGGGGCTGTACCTGGATATGGAGCTGCCGTTCCTGCATTTGTACAAGTAAACACGCTTGCCGGAGTCACTGCGAAATCAATGTCTTCCGTAGCCATAAACTGCACATACTCATAGTTCCCGTCACTTCCTTTCACATCATTCGCAAAACCGGTGATAATGATAGCTTTATTCCCCAAGCGGGGAGCATTAGGATCGATAGGCGGACGTCTTTCAGTGACATCAGCATAGGTCTGTGGCCAGATAGAGGCTTTCAACGCGTCATCTTCTGTCGTTTTCAGAAAAACCACCCCTCCAATGGAAGCTCCGCCTGGCAGTTCCTTATTTGCAAAACTTGCACCTGGTTCTGTATGCATTCCAATACTATCAATTCCCGCAACAAGGAACCGGTCTCCCGCAAATACTTCACCCGGTACAGGAGCCGGGCTCACAGAAACCGACTTTACCCTTACCAGGGTAGATTCAAAGACTTCAGGCCGCAGGTTCAGAGTATACGGAGATACCACCTGCAGCGTAACAGTATTCCTCTGCCCCACTTTCCTGACAGCTGTATCTGCCAGCCCGCTGATGGTCAGAGTCCCGTTAACCCTGTTGAGCGCAGCTCCCTTAACAGTAACCATTAACGAATCGCCCGGCCGGAATGAAGCAGCCGCAGCTCCGACATCCAAAGCAATTCCCCGGATGTTTCCCCTTGTAAAATTCTGAAGAACTACCACCCCCTTGGGCACATTTCCCGAATCAGCACGGGAGATCACTATTCCAACTATTTTCTCGGCTCCCCGAAGGTTGCTTTCGTTCAGTTTCACTTCACGTCCCTTATATATGCTCCTTACATCCTCGACAGCGATATAAGGGCTCAGTATCCCTTCAGCATAGTCATGCTTCTCACAAGAGAACCATAGAAAAGCCTGCGTACACACCAAAAAACACAAGAACACCTTTTTCATATTTCTGATCTTTTTCTTTAAATTATTAAGGCCTCTGCCACCAAACGTTCGTTGTAACATCATCGGGTCCCTGGGATGCGACTGCTGCTTTATAATTTTCAGGATTTACAGATTGCACATATACCGGATAATTCAGCCTGGCGGGCAATACCCCGTTGTTCAGTAAACCCGTGCCTTTAGGAAGAAAAGGATGCCCGGTACGCCGGCATTCAAACCATGATTGGAGATCTGTAAAAAACAACGCATAATATTTCTGAAGATGAATCAGCTCCATCTTTTGATCTAATGAATAATTATCATCCCACCTGGCCCTCTCGTTTGTCAGGTAACCAGAAGGAACATCAAACTGCCACTGTTTAATGGCTGATTCAACACCTGCTTCATAGTAGTTTTTCGCAGGCTGATCAATCCACCCTTTTGCTGCCGCCTCTGCCAGGATAAATTGCAGTTCGGCGTAGTTCATGATATTCCCCAGCAAAGGCTCCGTCATCAGACTGGTAGACAACGACGACTTCGCCACAGGTGCCTGTCCCGGAGGATATCCACCCGGCACACCCGCATATTCTCCCTGGTACAATGTGCCCCACTTTTGAATACGGGGATCACTCCATTCATTCAGATTGTCGACAAAAAAGCTCGCGAGTTTCGGAGTATACCAGTCAGCATCACGCCATGTCGCAAAAGGTGATACATACGGGGCTGCGCCGGTCCACTTCAAAATAGCCGACTCAGAATTATTCTGCATCAGGGGGTAGGCTGATGCCTTTGTCTCCACAATTTCTTTGATTTTTGCCGGTGCGTTCATCTCCGCTTTTCCGGAAACACGCAGCAGAAGCCTCAAATAAAGAGAATTTCCAAACTTACGCCAGAGTGCAGTTTTACCACCAAACACCGGATCACTGGAAGAAAGCACGTCCCCGGCACTCCTCAAAAGCGTATTCGCTTCCTCCAGCTTCAGGAAAATATCAGCATAGATATCCTTTTGCTTATCAAAAGCAGGCGTAAACAAACCATCACGTGCCTTATTTGCATCAAAATATGGTACATCACCATAGGTATCCGTTAGCAATGAAAACACCCAGGCTTTACAGATTAGAGCGATACCCTTAAACTCAGGCGAATTTGTTTCCTCTGCTCCGGTATACATATCATTTAAGTTCGTTAATTGAGCATACCACAAATTATACAAATAGTCTCCCTCCGATTTTCTTATATCATACCTGAATATCTTTCCTTCCGTATCACCCATATTGACGGTCACCTGCATCAGTTCATTCGTGATCCTTTGGCTTCGGTTCATGTTACCGCTTACAATATCTGTGAGAGTAGGCGCCAGCAGCGTTCTCGGAAGTGCATGCGTAACAGCGTTCGGGTTAGTATTCAATTCAATAAAGTCCTTTTTGCAGGATGTTGTCAGCGCCAGAAGAACTAATAAAATGGTCACTGGATTACTACTGAGTCTTTTCATTTTTCTCTTCTTTAAAGGCCTACCGTTAAATTAATTCCGAATGTCCGGGTACCCGGAAACTGGCCCAGCTCGAAGCCCGATATGATATTCCCGTTATTTAGCGTTCCAAATTCCGGATCAAAAGCCGGCCATTTAGTAAACGTATAGAGATCCCGGCCATAAATCCCTATAGAAGCTCTCTGAAGCTTCAGTTTATTACTTAAAACCCGTGACAATGCGTAATCGAGCCGCACCTCCCGAAGTTTAATAAAATCTGAGGAATAACTGGTGCCCTCCACATTGTCACGGCCGTAGTGATTATTATAGTAAGTCCAGACATCCGTAGCAACTACATCGTTCGGCCTGTACGTTCCATCTGCATTTCTGATCACCCCCTTCCCTGTTATCCCGTTATACCGCCCCGGGAGTGTGTTCTTGGTTTTTCCCTGCTCCGCATGTACTGCTGAAGTTAAAGAATATCCTACGGCTCCATACTGAGCATCTGCCAGGATATTCAGGCTGAACTGTCTGAACTGAAATCTGTTCCCCACACTCGCACGCCATTTTGGAACGGTGTTTCCTATATAAAACATTTCCTGGGTAAGTTTCGGACTTCCATTCTCATAGACGATTTCTCCCGCCGGAGACCTTTCATATCCCCGCCCATACAGCGCATTGATACTCCCCCCTAGCTTTGCTATAATAGCCCCCCGGCTACCCGGCCCATTGTAAAGAGTCATCTGGGTAATGGTATCCGTCAATTGTTTAACCACATTCTTATTCGCCGCAAATGTTGCAGTTACATTCCAGTTAAGACCATTCCTGGATTTAAGAGGGGCTCCGTTAGCTGCGATTTCAATCCCTTTGTTTCTGACAAGCCCTGCATTTACATACGCAGTTGAATATCCCGAGGCAGCATCAAGCCGCGCCTTAAGAATCTGGTCCCTGGTGTTGCTGATATAAAGAGCCACATCAAAACCTAAGCGATCCTTAAACAACCTGATATCCGTTCCAACTTCATAGGAAGTCGTCCTTAAAGGCTTAAGATTAAGGTTAGCAAGTTCAGAAGGATTCTGAAGACCTCCGTCAAAATTGGCTACCGGATCATACGTCAATGCAGTTTTATAAGCATCCAACTCTCCGCTGCCAACTTCCGAAAACGAAGCCCGGAGTTTAGCAAACGAAATAAGTGCAGGAAGTTTAAACATATCCGAAAGAACTGCACTTGCATTGAAAGATGAATAAAAGAAAGAAGTATTCTTAGTTGAATTCGCTGTCGCCAGAATGCTCGACCAGTCGTTACGTGCTGTCGCATCAAAAAACAGGTAGTTCCTGTAAGAGAAAGTAGCAAGACCATAAAAACTATTGATGTCAAAACTCGACTTAAAAGGACGGGAATCCAGCACGCCTGCTCTGTTTGCCAGGGTATAGATATCCGGATAGAGCAATGAGTCTGCCCTGTTATCCTCCCTGTTATACCTGTTCTTCAGCATACTTCCCCCGCCCGAAACAGAAAAATCAGCGTCTTTTCCCATTTTACTCTTATACCGGATCAGAAAGTCACTCGTCGCCTCCTTCGAAAAAATACTCTGAGCCCTGAACATCCCCTTATTAAACTTCTCAGTATCAAATGGCCTCTGTTGCGAGCGCTGCTCATTGGCCAAGTCGAGTGACGTCCTTACCATCAGGTTCAGATTCTTTGTAAAACTGTAAGTGGCCTGGATATTTCCGGTAAGAGCGTCCCTGTTCGATTTGTTCAGCATTTCATAAGCAATAAGATAGGGATTATCCGGATAGCTGCTGAAGGGATAGCTCTGCTTTAAATTCTCTTGTCCCGGCATCCAGTAGTCATTCAACCAGTTCAGATCTGCATTCGGAAGCCAGAACATATTCCAGTACATAAACGACTGATTGTTATATCCCGAGTTAGGCAAATTATCGCTCCATTTATTAGTGTAATTAATTTTGGTTGAGATTTCCAGCTTTTCGCTGGCTTTCTGACTGGCAGAAAGAGCTACCGTATTTCTCTTATACCCGGTATTAGGAATAATCCAGGTATTATCAAGATTCGTAAAGGAAAACCTCGCTTTGGTATTCTCAGTCCCCCCGTCAAGGGTAAGGCTGTTCGTAAAAGTTCGTCCAGACTCGAAAAACTCTTTTCGCGCATCAGGATAAGCAACCCATGGTGTACGCTCTTTACCTGCAGCATGTGTTACCGGATCATACTGAAAGAAGGATTGGCCGTCAAACCTCGGCCCCCACGCAGAACTGGTACTCCGGGTATTCGCACCATCAGCAGTTGCTCCAAAGGAATAATAGTTAGCACCTTCCGCTCCCTGCCCATATTCATATTGATAGTCCGGCCATCTTGAAACGGATTCCATTGCCGCATTAGAATTAAAACTGATCCCCAGCCCTTTTCTTTTAGAACCTGATTTTGTAGTAATAATAATAGCACCGTTTCCTCCTCTCTGTCCATATAAAGCCGCCGCTCCGGCTCCCTTTAGTACCGTCACATTTTCGATATCTTCAGGATTGATGTCATTTAAGCCTGTTCCGAAATCTGCCGGCGAATCAGAATCCAGGTAAGCGCCATTCCCGTCGCCCGTAGCTCTTCCGCTTCCATTATTAATCACTACACCGTCCACTACAATCAATGCATCATTCGAACCGGTGATCGACCTCTCTCCCCTCAGAATAATCCTGTTAGAGCCTCCCGGGCCGGCATTCGACCGGATAAGGTTCAGACCGGGAACCTTGCCCGACAAAGCTTCCGTCCAGTTATTAGACAAGGCTTCTGTCAATTGTTCCCCTTTCACTACCGTGGCAGAATAGCCAAGCGCTTTTTCTTCCCTTCTTATCCCAAGGGCAGTAGTCACCATGACCTCCTGCAACTGGTTGGCAGATGGAAGCAGCGTAAAATTAAGCTGGGTAGCCAGTCCAGGATTTACCTTTACAGCAGCCTGCTTTTTGGGTTCAAAAGAAATAAAGCTCGCTTCCAGGGTGTAGGTTCCTGGAGCAACGGTAAACATATACGATCCGCTGGCCTTTGCAGCCACCCTCTTGCTCAACTCTATTATCCTCACAGACGCCCCCGGCAGTGGTTCTCCTTCTGCATCCCTGACAATTCCCGAAATTCTTCCATTTACCTGAGTTTTCTCAATCAGCACATTCTTCTCTCCCGTCAGCCGGAATGTAAGAGATGTTCCCTTCAATAGAAGTTTAATCGTTTCCCCAACCGTACGTTCTGCCCGGCTTATACTGATCTGACGCTGATCGTTAACCAGCGCATTATTATAATTAAATGCAACATTCCCTAATTTTTCTATTTCAGCAAATGCCGATTTCAGTGTTATATCGCTGCCGCCCCAGGTGATCTTTTTCTGAAAAATGAGTTGGGACTCTGCCTTCAGTGGAATGAAAAATATCTGGAAGATCACCGCTGTTGCCAGCAACACCGTTTTAATAGCCTTAGTCGCGGCAATGTGTGCCAGGCGAATAATTTGATTCATCTGTTTTTGTTTTTTTGCAGAGATAGATCAGTACAATTATTTCAACCTTTTTTCATGGATGAACCGGCCTGAATCCTATCTTTACCTTGTTTATACTTTAATGCAACGAGTTCATAAACATTTCCCCGGAACTGTTACCAGCAGTTCCGGCTTTTTCTAAACCACTCTTAATATTCAGGTATGTCCTTAATCCATAGTCTCCTCCTGTTTACATTTTTTATTATCAATAATTAGCAGATCATTTTTCAAAGAATAACCATCACCTGTCAGTTCCGTCATAAGCTCCATGAGCCGGTTTAGAGGAATATAGTCGAACTTAGCTGTGAACCGGCAGCCGGTATATTGCGGATACCGCATCACCACTTTTATATTATACCATCGTTCCAGCGACCGCCCTATTTCATCAAGAGTCGCATTGTCAAACACGATACGGTTATCCGTCCATGCGGTGTCATCTGTAGTGCTCAGATTGCTGAACGAATAATTTCCGGTCCGTGTATTAATAGCAAGCTGCTGATCCGGCAGCAGGAACTGCAGAAATTTATCATTTGTCTGTTCCTTAAGCGACACCCCAACTTTACCGGTTCTCACAGTAATCACTATCTTTTCCTCCTCTCCGAAGGCTTTTACATTAAATGAGGTACCGAGAACGGTTGTGCTTACACCACC
>JBQGEO010000460.1:0-3905 GCA_052039655.1 Pararcticibacter sp. | reverse complement strand
AAGAAGAACTACCCGGTTTTTATAGATGAACAGTGTGGTCAGCATCTTCACATCTACCTCAGCGCAGGGCAGCGCGGACTTCAGCTAAAGATGAACCCGGAAGACCTCATTAAAATAGTCAATGCCACCGTTTGCTGTCTGGCTAAGGACTCCCGGTGACAACAAAAGCTTGTCTTCCGGCCACTTAACGGTTATTCTTCCCGATAAAATCGCTCAGATAACTGCATTCACTTATCGCTTTCCGGTAAAATGCTGTGTTCTTATACTGCTGCATTTCATTAAAATAAACATTCTGCTTCAACCCGGCGATAAAGACCTTCCACTGCTTGTCGTATGTATCATAGTCCAGGTCGGTCAAAGACGGCGCTTCCTTGCCTTTTTGTTCACATTTGGCAGCCATAAAAGTACAGCGGGCTTTGAACTCAGGATCACTGCTAAGTTCTCTTGCTTTTAAATAATATTGTTTAGCCAAAGATGCTTTAACATAATCTCCATCGTAGTAATACATCGCTTTTCTCCCGAAGTCGTATACCGACCAGCTGTAAGAAATAAGTCCCCACGAGTTTCCATGCATCGAAGTATTGTACAGCCCTGTAGCCAGCTGGAACAAAATATCCGCATTTCGTGGTTCTTTCTTTAATTGATCTTCCAGCGCAGCCATCTTTTGTGCATAAGTCAGCCTGGTGTAGCTCTTACCGCTATAGTTCTTGGGATAATCATTAACCGATGTGTAAAATGGGTCTCCTTGCAGATCTTTATCATCGTAATAGCTTTTGCCGTTATAGGGCGCAGATCTCAGCTTCCTGTCAGCAATTTGTTGAAATGCTGTAGCCGCTTCAGAATACCTATGCTCACGCAGCAGGCTCGTCCCCAGAAGTTCGTATAACTTATCGGCATTAACATCCCTGAGACCGGTAGTCAGGAAAGCGAGATAGGCATCAGGCTGCGCCTTCTTTTTCCAGTCGATGATTTGGCTCAGATGTTTCGGATGCAGGTATTTAAACCAGAAGTCGGGCAGTTGTTCATCCATATAGCCGCTATAGTCAGGCGCATCGCCGTTCTTAGCTTTAAGAAGGGCAAGTGCCGCTTTCGTTGTGTCGCCCTGACGCAGATAGGCCGGAGATAAGACATACGTATAAAAGTTACGCGCAGTGATTGCAAACCAGTTATACTGTTCCGGTTTCTCAGGATAAGAAGAAGCAGGATGCTTCCTTCCTTTGTCTGCTTTTTCGTCAAGCCATTGCAAAGAGGGCAGCAAAGCGGTTTCGTCTACATCCTGTACCTTTTTCAGCCTCTGAGCTGATAACAACAGATTTACGATCTGCTTCTGGTCGGCTATCTTCCCGCTAAGTGTCTTTCCATCCAGACTAGACAGGGCAGAGAGTCCTTCGTCCGGTTTATTTTGCATGAAGCACAGATAGGCATTGACAAGGGTTCCGAGCTGCGGCTCCGGGTATTTAGCGTCATCGCTAAGACTTGCACAAAATAACTTCAACCTCTCTATATGATCCTCATTCCTGCTGCGGATACTGTCCGGTATACTTACAAAAAAACTTCCTTCGGGTACCGGTTGGTCAGTGGCTGTCTTCTTTTTGAAATGCCCTGCGGCAAACCAGCCTAAAGCAACGATTCCTGCCAGTCCCAGCAATCCGCCGGCTACTTTGCCGCCAGGCTTGTTTTGCCACTTTCTGTGATTTATCCATAAAACAGTGGCGCCAGTCAATAGGAAGCCAGCTCCAGCCCACAAAAGCCATTTAGCAAGGGAAGTAGAAGCCTGAGTCGCTGAAACCTGGGGTTGGGGAGCATTGCTGTACGCCTCATCGCTATTATTTGCCAGTGAAGGGGTAAGATAATATTGCTCAAGTTTGTTGACCTCTCTTATCAGCAGAACGCCGACCATCGGAGAAGCAGGGGCCAGGTCGTATACTTGCTTCAGGCTCTCCATTTCAATGTCTGAATTGGCGAAGCTTTTGATGGCATAGAGATTGGCCTTTTCATTTTTATTTTGAGCAAGCTTCAGCACATCATTAAACGGAGCTTCAATGTAGTGATAGTTGCGGTAGGCCTGTAGTCTCCTCTCAGGGTATTCACCAAACACCTTTGAGAACAAATAAGCTGCGCGTATGGTATCATTTAAGCGTCGTTCCTCACCCGCCTTTAAAGCCAGCGACCAGCCTTTGACGTGACTTTTCGACGATATTTTCGCGATGTGCTGATCATATATATTCTTTGCATCTTCATAGTTTCCGGCATAATGATTAAGTCTTTGAGCCTGGTAAAAATACCTTAGTTTCAGGAACTGGTCATTTTCGGAGATGGCCGACTGAAGAGCCACGCCAGCCGCGTCCTTTAGTCCGGTAGTGTCACGCGGCTCAGGGTTCCAGTAGTCGTAGCTCGCCTGCCCGAGCTTTTCCACCTGCAGCGCAAACTGATAGTACTTTGCCGCAGCCAAATGAGCTGGTTCTTTCAGGGAGCGTAAAAATGGATCCGCCGCCAGGCTGTCGGCAGCAGGCAGATCATGTTCAAGATATCGGAGCACACTTCCTTTACCGGCGCTGTCAATTCCATACATGATTTTTTTGACATCCCCCGGCTTTACCCGGCCGCCCATATAGGCCGCCCATTCAGCCGAATTAATTTCAGCCTCACTTTCCGGCTCTTCATCGGTATAGGTGAACTTGAAATATGAAAAATTAAACGCGTCATAGCCTTTTTTCTCCTGGATGTCTGAATGAAAAAAAGACGTATAATAATCGTAGGGATCAACCTCTCCTCCGCAAGCCAGAACAATGATCAGGCAGGTGAACGACATGCCGGCCAGGCTAACGAAATACAGAAGCAGTTTTTTCCAAAGTTTCATATCGGTAATATTTAAGGGTTGGTTCGTCAAGGTGAAAATAAATAAGTCTCAGAGTGTCGGAAGATACAAACTTCTGAAGGTAGCGGGCAGCATCTTCCAATTCATCAGAAGAGACTGTTTCCCATCGAACTTCATCGCCGCGCTTAAGCCCGTAGTCAGGAAGATCAACCAGTACCTTATATAAATTATGATCCGTTTCCCTGAACAACTTTTTATTGTCTGGCAACGAAATGTTGAGTCTTTTAGCAATACCTGCATATTGTTTCTGCCTGAACACGACAGCCCACCTGAAAAGCGGCAATCCGATATCCACCGGCATCGGATAGAAAGATAAATTATCCCCTGCATATTTTTCCAGTTCGCTTTGCTGCAATATTGAATTCTGATTGCCATATTTCCGGAGGTTACCCATATTGTAACACATCAGCATAACGCGGTCTGCAGGAGGGATACCGCTGCTTTTTTGATTTTTGAGTTGATGCAGCCGCAGGGTGACAGAAAGCTGTTTGTTTTTGAGATCTGCACATTCCCTGATGCGCCTGAGCAGATAAAAGTAGTTGTCCCGCGTGCTCTGTGTCCAGTCACAGTCAATCTGTAGTTCTCTGAAAGATCGTTTCCCAGCCTGTCCCAGCTTACCATTCACATAACGAACGGTTTTTGCTGCGAGGTCATCGAGTTGCGTATGTGTCTGATTTTTGATTGCCTGGTTGACTATAAATACAACAGGAACCAGTTCCACAGAGTCTGATACCGGTGATTTGAACACAACAGGAGATATGGGTATAAGGGCTCCGTCTTCTTCATCTACATCCATTACTCTGACGTAAAGCTTTTTGCAATTCAGCTTGTTAAAGTATTGATTTTCTGTCTCATTATTCCGGTACACTGTTTTCCAATAGTAAAACGCCGTATCAACAACCCGCTTTTTACGACAGGATGTTCCCAGAAGAATAATAAAAAAAGAAATCAGATAAACTGATAAATTAAGCTTCATTTCAAGAAAAGGTCTCCACTGGATCCGGACAATTTTATCAATTACAGGTGC
>JBQGEO010000459.1:0-5527 GCA_052039655.1 Pararcticibacter sp. | reverse complement strand
GGAATAGAGACACCGCAACTGTTGCTGCCAGGGGCGGAAAGCTGAACCTGGTACCAGATAGAGGGCAGGGAGAGTTCCAGATGAGGATCATTGGCAAGGAGAGGATAGCCGCTGGCTGTTTTGCTCCCCGATACGGCCCAGTTATTACTTCCGATACCTTCCTTTTTCTGCCTGGTTCTGACAGAAGAACGGGAATCTTCCGCTTGTTGAGAATCCGGTGGCATTGGCAGTGGTAATCGTTTGAAATCCCATTTTGTTCCGGCAGGAACGATGGGATCTGCCCTGAACGGAATGTCAGGGAACAGGTTCTCAATCGTTTCTTTTCCAAACTTTTTTAGTGCATTGCTCATATAAAGTTCATCGGATCCCCCCGCAAGCGTAGCCGACATCAGTTTTAATAATAACGCGGTGTTTATTGGTTCCCATTTCTCCGGTTTGTAATCCAGTATTTTAAACTCAATGGGATAGTCAGCAGGCTTAAGCGTTTTGATATAAGCGTTTACCCCATCTGCATATGCATAAATGGCCGCTTTTATTTCGGGGTGTTTCTCCAGTTCCTTTAACATATTTTCGGCTCCATAAACCATTCCCATCCGCCTCTGGTAGCGGTCAAGCTCAAGCGCCTTTTCTCCCACTACCTCCGAAAGACGTCCCCCGGCGTACCTGGATTGAAAGTCCATTTGCCAAAGCCGGTGCGTGGCTGTCATATAGCCCTGGGCGAAGTAAAGGTCATAATCATTCTGCGCGAAAATATGAGGGATCATATGGTCATCCAGAGTGATCTTAACATCTCCTTTCAACCCCTTTAAAGGAATGGCATCATCTCCCGTAACATGCTGCTCTGCATTATTCCAAAATCCCCTGTACGGATCAAAGAATTTTCCTAAAGGAGGAATGCTTCCGGCTTTTGTATTGAGGATAATGATAAAAGCAACAGGCAATAGTAATATAATAGCGGCTCTCAGGATCTTCATTTGGAATGCTGGGTTGTACTCATTTTTTCATTTTTCATTCGGTTCATCAGATGGATGGTAACGGTTTGCTCTATTGTAAATATAAGTAGTTTTAACCGTTTTTTGAAGCGTGATGACTGAATTGCCATATCCGATGCAGAATTTGCGGGATTTAATTATATTTGGCAGCAGAGGGAAAGTACTGCTTGTTTTGATATCTCTATATGCTCAACCGGACCGGCTTGAACTGAATGATCTGTTAATGGCGATAGACAGGCAGCTCGTTGATGGAAAACCAGGTGAAAAACAGAAACAGAAGAATATTTAACCGTTATTAAGGCTGCTTAAAACTTCAGCAGTGTACAGATGTTATTGAATGCACGAAACAAATATGAAGTCCAGGAAAAAAAGTTCAGAACTCTCTCCGAAAACCGATGCTGTAATAGCCTACTCCCGATTTACGGATTATGATATCCACCTGTTTAAGGCGGGAAGACATTATAAGCTTTACGATAAACTAGGATCGCATGTTGTAGAGCCGGAAGGGGAGAGGACGGGAACTTATTTTGCTGTTTGGGCTCCTAACGCCCTGAAAGTATCGGTTGTTGGAAATTTCAATGGCTGGAACCGCGATGCCCATCATTTGTTCTCCCGCTGGGACAGTTCAGGTATCTGGGAAGGATTCATTCCTGATGTTGGAGTGGGTGAAGTATACAAATACTGTATCCGCTCCGCTTCTGGTGAAGAGCTGGAGAAAGCCGATCCCTATGCGCTTCGCTGGGAAGAGCCGCCTCATACTGCTTCTATTGTATGGGACACATGGTTTGAGTGGACCGACAAAGAGTGGATGAATAGCAGGTTCGAACATAACGGACTGAAAAAGCCCTGGTCTGTATATGAAGTGCATCTCGGTTCATGGATGAGAAGTCCGGATTCTCCCGATCAATTCCTGGGTTACCGGGTGGTTGCTGATAAACTTGTACCCTATATAAAGGAGATGGGTTTCACCCATGTAGAGTTTATGCCTCTCATGGAGCACCCTTATTATCCTTCCTGGGGCTACCAGGTGACGGGATATTATGCCGCTTCATCCAGGTACGGAACGCCTCAGGACCTGATGTATCTCATTGAGCAGCTTCACAGAAACGGAATAGGAGTGGTGCTCGACTGGGTCCCGTCACATTTCCCGGGAGATGTACATGGCTTATTTAAGTTTGATGGTACCCATCTCTATGAACATGCCAATGAGAAAGAAGGCTTTCATCCCGACTGGAAGTCGTACATATTTAACTATGGCAGAAATGAGGTAAGATCTTTCCTGATCAGTAATGCCTTGTTTTGGCTTGACAGGTATCATATAGACGGCCTGAGGGTTGACGCAGTAGCATCCATGCTCTATCGCGATTATTCAAGGAAGGAAGGGGAGTGGATCCCTAACCAGTATGGAGGCCGTGAGAATCTGGAGGCAATCAGTTTTATGAAGGAATTAAATGTGGCCGTATACGGTCAGTTTCCTGATGTGCAAACTATTGCAGAGGAATCCACAGCTTTTCCCGGAGTGAGCAAACCGGTGTTCAGCGGAGGTTTGGGATTTGGAATGAAATGGATGATGGGCTGGATGAACGATACACTGAAGTATTTTCAGCAAGATCCCATTCACCGGAGATATTATCATGGACAGATCACATTCAGTACCGTCTATGCATTCACCGAGAATTTTATGCTGCCCCTGTCTCACGACGAAGTAGTATACGGAAAGAAGTCTCTTATTTATAAAATGCCTGGAGATGAATGGCAGAAGTTTGCCAATCTCAGGCTTTTATATTCTTATATGTTTACACATCCCGGAACCAAGCTTTTATTTATGGGAGGCGAATTTGGCCAAACCCGGGAGTGGGATTTTGAGCAGTCACTCGACTGGCACCTGCTCGATTTTAAACCGCATCAGGGAATCCGCGAATTAGTAAAAGATCTGAATGCATTATACCGCACCGAAGGGGCTTTGTATGAGAAAAATTTTGAGTGGGAAGGCTTCAGATGGATCGAATCGGGAGACGCCGAGAACTCAGTGCTGGTATATTGCAGGAACGGTGACTTACTGGAAGAAAAGCTGGTGATCGTTCTTAATATGACTCCGGTACCGAGAGAAGATTACCGTGTTGGACTGCCGCATCATGGCGACTGGCAGATCATCTTTAATTCTGATGAGGTAAAATATTATGGCAGCGGTCACGAACTTAACTATGCCATTACCACACAGCAAACGCCCTGGCAGGGAAGAGACCAGTCTGCGGTATTACAATTGCCCCCGCTTTCTGCACTTGTGCTGAAAAGATTTAACAGGAATTCAAAATTCTGGTAACTGAAATTTTCTGTAAAAAATAAAAGCTGTCTCATACGGGACAGCTTTTATTTTTATTGGAATTTCTTACAATGTTAAGATAAATGTATTTTGGTGATGTGTCCTAGTTTCATGATGTTAAATTCATGCTCGGAAATAGCGCCCTTTTCTTTTAATTCAAAAAGTTGATTAAGGGAGTGCTCTGGTTGCTTTTGCACATGAAGCTGCATCTTCCTGGTGAAAATCTCCGGATGAGCAATATAACTGGCACTGAAGCCCCGGCATTGCATGTCCCTTCTTTTCGTGCTAATATTACCTATCGAACTAAAATGACGTTTTAACCCGATCTTGCGGAAACTCGTTTTGTAGTCAATCTTTACAGTATTGAAGTCCGTCTTGTAGATGTCTTTAACCGGTACTTCTATGTAATTCTTAAACCAGGGCAGAATTCCGGTTTCCATAACGAGATGTTTTTCGGTAAGATGCCATTTCTCATTGGCTCTCTTTATGGCAAGCCCAACTCCACACAAAGCCAAAGCGCCGCCCAAAGCCTTAAGAGATACAGTTCCATTGCTTAAAAGAATAGCTCCGGAAAATACAAGCAAAGACGGAACAACATAAACTATCCAGTGTTTCTTTGCCGTAGCAATCGGTTCGAGTGTATTATTTTTCTTTTTCATAATGCATTTTATATATGCTATTACGAATTAAACAGAGAATAGTTGCTTTAAATGTAAACTCAGTAAGGATACCCCCTTAAAAAGGAAAAAGCCTTGCGCGAGCAAAGCTTTTTCCTTTTTAAGATACCCGGAAAAGGTATCAGAGATAATATTAAAGAGTTCCGATCAACTGAACAAGGTCGATCAGTTTGTTAGAATAACCCCATTCGTTATCATACCATGAAACTACTTTTACAAAGTTGTCATTCAGGGCGATACCTGCTTTTGCATCAAAAATTGAAGTGCGGGCATCTGTTAAGAAATCCTGAGAAACTACATCATCTTCAGTGTAACCTAAAATTCCTTTTAATTCGCCTTCAGAAGCTTCTTTCATAGCAGCTTTGATATCAGCATAAGAAGCTGCTTTGTCAAGACGTACAGTTAAGTCAACAACTGATACATCAGGAACAGGAACGCGGAAAGACATACCTGTAAGTTTACCCTTCAATGCAGGGATAACTAAAGCTACAGCCTTTGCAGCACCGGTAGAAGAAGGGATGATGTTTTGGTAAGCACCACGTCCGCCTCTCCAGTCTTTTGCTGAAGGACCGTCAACTGTCTTCTGAGTAGCTGTAACAGCGTGAATAGTACTCATCAGACCTTCAACGATTCCGAATTTGTCATTTAATACTTTTGCGATAGGAGCAAGACAGTTAGTAGTACATGAAGCGTTAGAAACGATAGCCTGATCAGCTTTCAGTTCTTTGTGGTTTACGCCCATTACGAAGGTAGGGGTGTCGTCTTTTGCAGGAGCTGACATAACTACCTTTTTTGCACCTGCCTGGATATGCTTTCCGGCAGTTTCCTGAGTTAAGAACAAGCCAGTTGACTCGATCACAACTTCAGCACCTACTTCATCCCATTTAAGGTTTGCAGGGTCTTTTTCCGCAGTAACACGGATCGTTTTACCGTTAACAATCAGGTTTCCGTCTTTTACTTCAATTGTTCCGTTAAATTTTCCATGAGTTGAGTCATATCTCAGCATGTAAGCCATGTAATCAGGCTCAACCAGGTCATTAATTCCAACAACTTCAATATCGCTGCGTTCGATAGCAGCCCTGAATGCCAAACGGCCGATACGACCGAATCCGTTAATTCCTACTTTCATTTTGTTAATTTTTATTGGTGTAATAATTTAATATATTATAAATAGGCCTTTTAATAATAGACGATATTATGAGATTGTTTTCAGCAGCCGTTTCATTCAGCGTTTGCTGAAAACCAGCAGCCACAGGTCCGGTAAAATGCAGGGGAAGCCCCGGATGCTTATGGACAAGCGGCATTACATAATTTTCGAAATATTGTTTAAAGCCAGTTTTTACAAGTGTTCTGACATAGTTCTGATCAAAATTTTCTATTAGAAAATCGGTATATGAACTGAGATATAAAACAGGATTGGTCTGTTTATATACCTTGTCAAGGATCAGTTTTCTGTCGGGATTATATTTTTGGATAAACCGTTGTTCAAATTCTTCAGGCAGTACGCCGGTAAAGAAATCTCTGAGAAGTGAGCG
>JBQGEO010000458.1:0-3506 GCA_052039655.1 Pararcticibacter sp. | reverse complement strand
CCCCTCTGGCAATTAGTGAACCTCCCGCCAGCGGATCTGCATCGTAAATTGAAATCACATGAATAGCTTCTTCAAAGCGCGCATCCGAAACACCTATCGTAAAAGATACTTCCCGCGAATTCTCCCAATTGAAACCCTCGGGGATGCTTATGCTTTCCAAATCTTCAGAAACTGTATCTCCTGTATCCTTCGTACAGGAGGACGCCATAAAAAATAGTAATGAGGCTGTAAAAAGTAAATACCTGGTCATGCGCGTTAATCTAAATTGTGTTGAGGGCTAATCTAAAATCTTTGTTCCTTATTTCTCACTTTTACGGTAAATAAAATACAAGGTTTCCTTTAATTTTTATTTACCTCCTTTTCGTTTCCCGGTTAACTGGCCGGACCGGCAATTTGTTTTGTCTATTAAAAAATTACATTCCTGTAGACTTTAACAGACAAAATTGACCAGCAAACAAATCATTTAACACAGGTGCCAAAAAATTTCGGATTATGCAAAAGCCTCTTTTTTAAGCGATTCCTGAATTTTTGATTTTTTGGTGCGCATCTTGAACATTCCCGGTACACACTTAACAATAACAGTTAAATTAAAAGTGAAAAAAAAAATGAAAAAAATAGTTTTACTTGCAGCAGGCTTTCTGATGGGAGGCGCTGCTTTTGCTCAGACAACAACAAGTCCTGGTACAACAAAGTGGGGATTGAAGGTGGGAGTAAACTTACCTAAATACCATGTAAAGAATGATAATGGCGATGACGCTGAAACTGAGAGTACCGTAAATTTTCATGTTACTGGTTATGCTGATGTTCCACTTAGTAATTACTTCTATGTGCAACCAGGGTTAAGCCTTCAGGGAAAAGGAGGAAAGGTTAGTAGCGAAACTCTGAACTCTAAAGTTGAAATGAATACCATGGAACTAGGTGTACCTATCAATTTTGTCGGTAAAATGCCGCTCGGGCCAATGGCAAATCTTTATTTAGGTGCTGGGCCGTATGTGTCATTTGCCTTAAGTGGTGAAAGAAAATACACGACAGGTAACGCTGAAACCAAAGAAGATTTAAGTTTCGGCAGTGATTCTGGTGACGATCTGAAGCGTACAGATGCAGGCTTAAACATCCTTGCCGGTGTTGAACTCGGCGGAGGATTCAATATTGGTGCTAACTACGGCCTTGGACTTACCGACCTGAGACCAAAAGGTGACGGCGATAACGGAAAGTTAACCAACCGTGTATGGTCTTTCTCAGTAGGTTATTCTTTCTAAGATCATAATATTTCTTTCTAAATTAACGCTCTCAATTAAAAGTTCCGTTCCAATTCAGGGGCGGAACTTTTTTATTGGTACTTTTACGGCGTGAAAACTTTCTGTCTCCTGCAGATCTTTTTTTCGCTGCTCCTTTTTTCAATCCCTGGCAAAGCCCAGAAAGTCGGGTTGGTGTTCAGCGGCGGAGGCGCTAAAGGGCTTGCCCATATCGGGGTTTTAAAGGCGCTCGAGGAAAACAATATTCCCGTCGACTATATTACCGGAACTTCAATGGGAGGTGTAGTGGGAAGCATGTATGCGGCTGGATTTACCCCTGCTGAGATAGAATATATTGCCAAAAGCACAAGCTTTCAGAACTGGGTAAACGGAAGATTTGAAAGTGATTATAAACATTACTTTAAAAAGAAGCCCGAAAACCCCTCTGTGCTTTCCTTAAAGCTCCGGATACAAAAAGGCCTGCACCCCAAACTCAGATCAGGTTTAATCAGCGACATTCCCCTGAACTTTGCATTGATAGAACTTTTATCACAGGCTTCAGCCAATGCAAAAAATAATTTCGACAGCCTTTTTGTTCCCTTCCGCTGCGTGGTATCAGATGTTCTGTCGGAGAAAATGATCGCTGCCGATACCGGAAGTCTCGTGGAAGCAGTAAGAGGAACGATGACCGTTCCCCTGGTGTACAGGCCGGTGAAAGTCAATGGTAAATATGTATTTGACGGCGGGCTGTATAACAATTTCCCCATCGATGTAATGAAAAAGGACTTCAAGCCCGACTTCATTCTGGGAATCAATGTTTCATCCAAAACGTTTAATGAATACCCGAAAGATATCGATGAACAGCTTATAGACAGGTTCCTCTTATACATGTTTCTTTCCAAAACAGATTCTACCTCCATCGGCAGGAACGGTATTTACATCCAGCCCGATATTGCCGGGTATACCAGTTCCAACTTTTCTCCGGTTGAAGCCCTTATCCGGAAAGGATATGATGCTACCATGACTGAAATGCCCGCCATTAAAGCTGCCATTTCGCGCCGGTCGAATGAAAAGGAACTTGCGCAAAAACGCGATGAATTTATCCATAAGAAAGAACGTCTTCAGTGACGCAACCTCAGGTTAACGGGCATAAATTCCAAACAAAAGCGATATGTTACCCAACTCTTCCGGCAAAGGGAAAAGGAGTTGAACCTCCACGACATCAAAGACGGATACTACCGGGTAGTGGCCGACGAAAGCTTTGAAACGGTTTATCCCCGAATACTTCGTAACTCACAAAATGAAACGTACGACTTTGAAATGCAGGTGAGACCGGAGAGCAATTTCAAAATTGATATTGGCGGATTTATCTCCACCCGCCCTATCAGTAATACCTATCTGGGATTACAATATAACTACCTCAGGCGTAAGTCGTATACTCTTGGAACGAACTTTTATCTCGGCAGATTTTATGAGTCAGCCCAGGCAACGTCCCGAATTGACTTTCCGGCCGCTCTCCCTTTCTTTGTGGAAGCTGAATTCACCTACAACCACTGGAACTACTTAAACTCCAGCAAAATCTTTATATCAAGCCTCAACTCCCTCTATATAGAGCAGTCCGACAGGCGGATCATCTTTAAAAGCGGGATCCCTTTGTCGCATAACGGCAAATTTGAAATCTATTCCGGATACATCAATACGGAGGATAATTACAGCCCGGATAACAGCTACAGAAGCGGGGACACATTTGACGAAACCTCCTTCGATGCTTTCACCAGCGGCTTTAGTCTTGAAAAAAACACGCTTAACAGGAGGCAATACGCCACCAAAGGACTTTCATTCACACTTAACGGCGCTTTCTATTCAGGAGTAGAAAACTATGTTCCGGGGAATATATTAAGGGACGAGCCGGGATTTGAAAACATAGCAGAGGAAAGACATCATCACAGCTGGTTCCGCTTTAAGGTGAACCACGAGCAATATGTGCTTTCAAATAAAACCTATTCGCTCGGTTACCTGTACGAAGGGGTGCTGAGTAATAAATCCTTTTTCAGCAACTACAAATCAACCATCCTGAGCGCGCCGGCATTCTATCCTCTCCAGGATTCGAAATCACTCTACCTGGAAAGCTTCAGGGCACATTCTTATGCGGCAATGGGACTGAAAAACGTCTTCAGTCTCCGCAGGAATGTCGATCTCAGGATCGAGGGATACATCTTCCAGCCAGTCGAGCCTTTTGGGAAAAAAAATCTTCAGTCGACCGCCTACAAA
>JBQGEO010000457.1:0-6494 GCA_052039655.1 Pararcticibacter sp. | reverse complement strand
TACGCATCAATTTTTGTTGGTCATGAAACTTATTACGCTTCTTTTATTTGCTTGCTTATTGCAAGCAAGCGCCTCCAGTTACGGCCAGAAGATCACTTATCATAAGAGCAGGGTAACGATGGCTCAAATGATCGATGAGATCAGGAAGCAAACCGGGCTTGACGTGCTGATATCTTCTGATAACATGAAAAAAATAAAAGTCCGCAATGTTAATTACAATAATGAGGATATTAACAATGTGATGGCAGATTTTCTTCAGGGTCTGTCGTTTGATTTCAGAATAGAAGATAAAACTGTTTTGATCAGTCCCAAAGATGTTTCCCTTCTGCATAAAGTTAAAGAACGCCTTATTGCGGGCTTTCAGCAAATAACGGTACAGGGAATTGTGACAGATTCTATCGGGCATCCCATGCAGGGTGTCGTCGTTCGTGAAAAAGGTACCAGTAATATCGTGCTCACCGATCAGCGGGGCTCTTTTAAGATCATCGCGAAAGATGAGAAATCTCTGATCACATTCTCTCACATTGGTTTCATTGTAACTGAATTAAAAGCAGGAGAAGTTCCGGCAAGGATTGTGATGCATGCCGGTGTCGCAAACCTGCGCGAGGTGGTGATTAATAAAGGTTATTATACGGAAAAACAAGCGCTTAGTACAGGTTCGGTGAGCAGTGTCAGTGCGAAAGAGATCAGCATGCAGCCGGTTACTGACCCGATTCAGGCATTGATAGGGCGTGTACCGGGTTTATATATTCAGCAGCAATCCGGTGTTCCCGGAGCCAATTCCCTGGTACGTCTGCGGGGGCAGAACAGTATTGCCAATGGTAATGATCCGCTCTACGTGATAGATGGAGTTCCCTATTCCAATCGTACGCTTACGCCGGGTGCAGGTGTTACAAGCGGCCCGCTGGGATCAGGCACCGGTTTCAGCAACACTTCTGCAGGCGGCTTAAGTCCTTTTAACCTGCTTAACCCTAATGACATCGAAAGTATTGATGTACTTAAAGATGCGGATGCTACGGCCATTTATGGATCGCGTGGTGCTAATGGTGTTATTCTGATCACAACGAAAAAGGGCAGACCCGGTAACACGCTGGTTAACGTCGATTTTTCTCAGGGTGTTTCAAAGGTGACGCGCACCATGGATCTGATGAATACCGAACAGTATTTACAAATGCGCCGCCAGGCTTATGCGAATGATGGTATTGATATACCCGCTACTGCTTATGATTTAAATGGTGTATGGGATACCACCCGTTATACCGACTGGCAAAAGGAATTAATAGGCGGAACAGGTCATTATACCAATGCACAGGTTTCTATATCCGGAGGAAGTGAATCTACTCAATTCTATGTTGGTGGCGGCTTTAACCGTCACACTACTGTTTATCCAGGTGATTTTGCAGACCAGAAAGGTACCCTGAATTTCAATTTGAACCATTCGTCTGCGAGTAACCGTTTTCAGCTAACGCTTTCGGGAGGATATACACATGATGAAAATAATCTCCCACAATCAGATCTCACTAATTATGCATTAACCCTTTCGCCGGTTGCCCCTGCGCTTTTCAATCCTGACGGGACACTCAACTGGCAGACCAACGGTACCACCGCAACATGGGGCAACCCCTTAACTTACACCGTTAGAACGGCTGACGCTACCAGTAACGGGTTAACCAGCAACCTTACGCTGAGTTACAAGATCTTGCCGGAGCTTACTTTTAAAACAAATACCGGTTATAATTACGCAACGACTGAACAGGTTAATATTACACCGTCTTTAGCTATTGCCCCGCCGAACACCAACAATGCTGCACGGCGGAGTAATAATTATGGCAACGGAAAATCTACTAACTGGATCATTGAGCCGCAATTGAACTATATCAGGAAGATTGGCAGAGGTGAGCTGAATGTGTTAGCCGGTACAAGTTTTCAAAGCCAGTATACTAATTCTGCTTCCTATCTCACTTCGGGTTACGCCAGCGATGCCTTGCTGACTAATCCGGCCAATGCATCTAATTTCAGGTTCTTTGGCTCTACCGATATTACCTATAAGTATACAGCCGTTTACGCGCGCCTTAACTATAACTGGGAAGAGAAATACCTGTTGAATCTGACTGCCCGCCGGGATGGAAGCAGTCGTTTTGGACCAGGGAAACAGTTCGGAAATTTTGGAGCCTTTGGTTTGGGCTGGGTTTTCAGCCGCGAAGGTTTTTTTGACAATCACCTGGATTGGCTGAGCTTCGGTAAGCTTCGTGCAAGCTATGGGGTAGCCGGGAACGACCAGATAACTGACTATACTTACCTCAGTTCTTATTCCAGTAATTCTACTACCTACCAGGGTATCACGGGACTCTACGCAACCCGCATTCCCAACGCGTATTTTGCCTGGGAAGTAAATAAAAAACTGGAACTCGGACTCGATCTGGGATTCCTGAATGATCGCATCAATCTGACTGCAGGTTATTATCTTAACCGCAGCGGTAACCAATTGCTATCCTATCCGTTAGGTGCAACAGCCGGTTTTCCCTCGGTACAGGCGAACCTGCCTGCCGTTGTCCGGAACTCGGGCGCGGAGTTTACCCTGAACACTACCAATCTCCAGCGAAAGAACTTTAAGTGGAGTACCTCTGTAAACTTAACTCTTCAAGGCAATAAGCTGGTGTCATATCCCGGACTGGAAACTTCTAACTACGCAAATTTGTATGTAGAAGGGCAAAGTATTTTTATATCCAAGCGTTATGTTTTTGCCGGTGTAAATGCAGAAGATGGTTTGTATAATTTCATAAAATCCTCAGGAGAGACCACAACAGAACCGGAATACCCCGCAGATCTTATGGTGACAAAGCCGATCACACAGCAGTATTATGGCTTGTTGGGCAATGTATTAAAGTATAGGGGTTTGCAGCTGGATTTCTCGTTTCAGTTTGTTAAACAACAGAAAGTGAATTATTACGGGGAGAGTTCAGTGTTACAATCAGCCGGTACCTTTAACTACAATCTTCCTGCAGAAATGGCCGGTAACTTTTGGACACGCCCGGGCGATGAAGCGCTTTTTGGGCGGCTGTCGACTTTCAATCTGGCCGATCCGGGCTATCGTTCGACAACCAGCACCTTTGGATATGGCGATGCTTCTTTCATTCGCTTAAAAAATGTTTCACTGTCTTATAACCTGCCTTCTTTATGGCAGAAAACGATGCGTTTAAAAAATGTGAATGTTTATCTGCAGGGGCAAAATCTGGCAACTTTCAGTAATTACTTCGGGCTTGATCCGGAGACAGGTTCACTGGGGCTGCCGCCATTGCGGACGATCGTATTCGGTATACATGCATCCATTTAATTTGACCATCAAGGAATTAGTAATGAAAATACATCATACACACAATAACGTGAGCAGGTTGTTTTTGATCCCATCCCTTCTTATACTGGCTCTGATTTCGGGATGCCGGAAATTTGTTGAAATTCCCCCTCCCAACTCTGAGCTTGTCACTTCATCTACCTTTAATAATGCGGCGGCGGCTACTTCTGCGGTAACTAATATTTATACCCAGATGTTTCAGAATACGCCCGAGTCTGTTGTAATTGCAATTCAAAACGGTGTGTTGGCTGATGAATTGACCAGTTATTCTAACTCGGCCATGTCTTCTTACTTTTCGTTCTACCGTAACGCTATGACTGCCGCGATGTCGCCAACATTTGGTGAATGGGAAAATGCCTATAGCTATATTTACCAGGCCAACGCGGTGATACAGGGCCTGGAGCAATATGGTGGCGGTTTAAAGACCAATGTGAAGAATCAGCTGACCGGCGAAGCGTACTTTATCCGGGCTTTCTGGCACTTCTACCTGACTAATGCCTACGGCGATGCACCGATTGCGCTAACTACAGATTATAGGGTCACCAGTCAATTACCGCGGTCACCACGGTTGCAGGTATTGCAGCAGGTGATCTCAGACCTTACTCAAGCACAAAGCCTTTTAAATAGTAATTATATAGATGCAACTGATACGGCAGCCACCACCGATCGGGTACGCCCTAACAAAGCGGTAGCTTCAGCGTTATTAGCCAGGGCATATTTGTATAAAGCCGACTATGATAAGAATGATCCGTCGGGCTACCAGGCGGCAGTTGCGGCGGCCAGTAGTGTTATTGAGAATAGCTCGTATAAACTTTGTGACAACCTCAGCGGTGAAAACAGTGTATTCTTAAAAAATAGTACAGAGGCAATCTGGCAGCTTTTTACGCCATTGCCTGCAAATTATAATACGAATGATGGCAATGCTTTCATCTTGCTTGGCATGCCCAACGATTCAGGCACTGAGCAAGGTAACACGATAAGCCCGCAGTTACTGGGTGCCTTTGAGAATGATGATAAACGGAAAGCCAACTGGATAGGTTCTATAACCGAGGAGGGAGAAACCTATTATTTCCCATATAAGTATAAAGTCCAAACCGGCAGCGCTATTTCTGAATTTACGATGGTGCTGCGTCTGGCGGAGCAATTCCTCATCAGGGCTGAAGCCAAAGCTGAACTTGGCGATGTTACGGCAGTAGATGATTTGAATGCAATCCGCAGGCGGGCAAGTTTACCGAACTACGCCGGCGCAAGGGACAAAGCCTCTTTGCTTACCGCTATTCAGCATGAGCGGCAGGTAGAGTTGTTTACAGAATGGGGGCACCGCTGGTTTGACCTGAACAGGGCTGTTCATACGGCCAGCACCATAAATGTGAATACCGTTATGGGCGCACCGGGGAATGTTAGTGCGGCTAAAGGTGGTACCTGGAGTTTGGACGGGCACCAGCAGCTTTATCCGATTCCGCTGAATGAGATCACTGTTAATACACATATAACCCAAAATCCGGGTTATTGAGCAGTTTTTTAGTGTTTTAATAAAGGAAGCCCAGGTTGCAGAAACCTGGGCTTCCTTTATTCTATTGTCAAAACTTATCCAGTCATGTCCTGTCGTCTTTGGTGATTTACTTGAAGATTACGTTTTAAATGTGTGATTCATTTTCTTTGTCGTTAACGATATTTCATTGGAATTAGTTCGTAAAAACGGATATCAGTAAGGTTTAGACATTTGTGCTACAAAAAAGCGTTTATTTAAACGCTGCGAAATATCAATATGTCCATTTTTGTGCTTTGACAACCTTTGGCTTACTGTAATAAGGGTAGTATGCTGCCCGGTTTATGTGAGATGAAGCTGGTACAGAAAAACTATGAGATATTTTGCAAAACCCTTTTTAGCGTTCATGCTGGCTGCTTCTGCAGCGTCGGCTCAGAATCCCATCGTTCAAACCAAATTTACGGCAGATCCCTCACCGATGGTGTACCGGGATACGGTATTTCTCTATACGAGCCATGATGAAGATAATGCTCCCGGGGGGATGGGAAGGTTCCTCATGCGGGACTGGCTTTGCTATACCTCGACTGATATGGTGAACTGGACAGACCGGGGCACGGTTGCATCGTTACGGAATTTTAAATGGGCAGATAAGGCCATCACGGGCTGGGGTGGTTTTGATAATGGTGCCTGGGCGCCGCAAACGATAGAGCGCGACGGTAAGTTTTATATGTACTGCCCGGTTCAGGGGCGTGGCATCGGAGTGCTTGTTGCCGATAACCCCTTAGGGCCCTTCGTTGATCCTCTGGGAAAACCCCTGATCGGAGATAAGTATGACAGCATTGATCCCACGGTGTTTATCAATGATGATGGTCAGGCATATATGTATTGGGGAAATCCTAATTTATGGTATGTAAAGCTGAATAAGGATATGATCTCTTTCTCCGGAGAAATTGTCAAAGACGCTTCAATAGCTAAAAAGAAAGATCAGCCTGACCCGTTCCATTACCAGGAAGGGCCCTGGGCATATAAGCGGAATGGGAATTATTATATGGCCTATGCTTCCACTTGCTGTCCCGAGGGAATGGCATACGCGATGAGCAAAAGTCCTGAAGGCCCCTGGGACTTCAAGGGATATATCATGCAGCCTAACAAAAAGTCGTCAGGCAATCATCCCGGAATTATTGATTATAAAGGAAAGTCTTATGTTTTCGGATTCAATTACCGGCTAAATTTTATGATCACCGATAAGCATCATGAAAGACGTTCGGTATGTGTGGCCGAACTGAAGTACAATCCTGACGGTACGATACAGGAGCTGCCCTGGTGGACTGAAAAGGGGCTTGATGAACCGGGAGATATTAATCCTTATGAGGTGAATGAAGCCGAAACGATTGCATGGGCTTCTGGTTTAAAAACATCAAAGGACAGCGTAGGAGGCAGCATATTTGTTACTGCAATAGAAAATGATGATTATATAAAGGTCCGCGGGGTGAAGTTCACGAATAACACCAAGGGTTTCAAAGCCAGGGTGGCTTCTGTTTCGGGGGGAACTATTGAGATCCGTGCCGGTGCTGCTGACGGAAAACTGCTTGGGACGTGTGTTGTGAAGAGCACTGGTGGGTTAAATCTCTGGAAAACCTATACAACCAAGAT
>JBQGEO010000456.1:0-7046 GCA_052039655.1 Pararcticibacter sp. | reverse complement strand
AGTTCCTGGAAGCCTTGCCGGAATACCTGAAAGACTTATAAGTTAACTACAGATTTTTTACCCTGATCTTTTCAAGGCTGGCCTGGTACTTTTTAAATACCGCGTCTGCAGAACTTATCTTCATATCCCCCATGACAGTTTTTACGTCTTCGGCGTGTAAACTGTCAGGTAAAGCGAATACCCCACCAAAACACGGGATCTCGCCTGCCAGCTTTCCTTTGTTAAAATCAACGAAAGTACCCCCATAATCCCATCCAAAGCCGTATAAAGAGACCGGCGTATCTCCGTTAAGTTTCACGATATCATTCAGGGACGTCCCGATCTTTATCCCGTTAACAAAGTGATAGGGCGACGAGGGACGGGATATTTCTAAAAACTCAATATTAGTATAGGGAGCCTGTTTTTCTTTCCAGTGAACTACGATTTCCCTGTCACTCCCCTTCCATAGTGTTGTGATAAAGCCGTTAAAAGACCCTTCAAGGAAAAGGGAATCCATCGATACATTTTCTTTACCCGTCTTTTCCTCAAGAGAAGCCAGATCATTGTCCAGCTCTATCCCGCCAATCCCCCAGCAGGTGATTTCATCTTCGCCCTCCTGGTTATCTGCGATAGAAAAGATCTTCCCTCCCGTTTTCTTTTGTTTATCAGAACTGTTACAGGCCAGAAAGAATACCGCCATGAAAAGGAAAAGAGCGTTACGCATAAGCTTGCATTTATATATAAATAATTTGCGGCGTTCTATTGTTTTGCGCTTACCCGAAAACTTCCGAGCATCACTTCCATTTTCTTAACAATATTATCTGACGATTCTACCACTTTCTTCTTCTTGAACGCATCAAATGCATCCTTATAGATGTTCGACTGACTTACCCATTCAAGCCTCCCTTCAAGACAAGGATTAGCTTTTGAGATATCCCCGTTATTAAAACTGGTGATCAGTCCATTCTCTTCATCCGTATAGAAATTGTTAAAGGTAAGAGGCATATGCCCGTTTCGCCTCACAAGATCAGGTAAAGACAACCCAACCCTGATACTATCGCCGGTCATATAAGGTGCATCGGAGGCTCCGGTCTCAATATATTTTATTTTATTAAAAGGCCTTGACCTTTCTTTAAAATAAATATTTACCTGTTTCGGCTTCCCCTCCCACAAACTCAAATACTTTCCTGAGATATTATTTTCATGTTCAACGAGCGCCTTTTTGCCAAACTTTTTCTCCAGATCGGCATAGCTATCGCTGACTTTCACTTCTCCTATACCATCACAGGAAACAAGGACTTTAGGATCAACTCCGGTTTTTTCCGCAACCTTCTCTTGTTTAACAGAAGGTTGCTGACAGGCCATAAGGCATAACAGGAAGGCAGACAGAATTACTTTTCTCATTTATTTCAACATTTTAAGGCTTTCTTCAAGGATAGAGATCTTCGCTTCCGCATCGGCCTGTTTTTTCCGTTCATTTTCCACAATCTCAGGCTTAGCATTTTGTACAAACCTTTCATTCGAAAGTTTTATAGTAACAGATTTAAGAAATCCGTGCAGGTACTCAAGTTCTTTCGTAATACGTTCACGTTCTGCCTCCGCATCAATATTCCCTTCCAGGCTTACAAAAAACTCGTCCCGGCCGGCAATGAAACTGGATGCTCCGCTCACTTTATCGTTAGAGAAGGTCACGTCACTCACGTTGGCAAGCTTGTTAATGATTCCAAGATAATCATCATACTTTATCGCAGAATTAGATTTAATGGTCAACGGCAGCGACTCCTTCGGAGAGATCTGTTTACTGTTGCGGACATTCCTTATCTCTGAGATCACCTGCTTTACTATTTCCATTTCGCTTAAAAGCAAAGCATCAGCCTCCCCGGACTCCGGGTAAGCTGCAACAATACAGCAATCCATTTCTTCTCTTTCGCCGAACAATTCGTCATGCCAAAGCTCTTCTGTCAGGAAAGGCATAACCGGATGAAGAAGCTTCAGTATCCTCTCGAAAAAGTTCTTCGTCGCATCAAAGGTTGCCTGATCGATAGGCTGCTGATAGGCCGGCTTGATCATCTCAAGATACCAGGAGCAGAAGTCATCCCATACAAGCTTGTATACCGACATTAGTGCTTCTGATAAACGATACTGCTGATAATCACTGTCTATACCGGTCAAAGCTTCATTAAACCTGCATTCAAACCATTTTACTGACGCTTCGTTACACGCTTCGGGAACAAGCTCACTATCAACGGCCCAGCCCTTAACCAGGCGAAATGCATTCCAGATCTTATTAGCAAAGTTTCTTCCCTGCTCACAGTACGATTCGTCGAACATCAGATCATTGCCGGCTGGCGAGCATAGAAGCATTCCTACACGAACACCATCCGCCCCAAATTTTTCAATCAGTTCAATAGGATCAGGTGAATTGCCAAGAGACTTTGACATCTTTCTGCCAATTTTATCTCTTACTATCCCTGTGAGATATACATTCTTAAAAGGGGCAGTTCCACGGAATTCATGGCCTGCCATGATCATCCTTGCAACCCAGAAGAAAAGGATCTCGGGAGCGGTAACAAGATCGTTGGTAGGATAATAATAATTAATATCAGCATTCCCCTTTTGTTCAGGATGGCCGCAGACAGATGGATCAAACACCGACATCGGCCACAACCACGACGAGAACCAGGTATCTACCACATCCTCGTCCTGGGTGATCTCTGTAAAGTCCTTTCCTGCATTTCTGAATTCAATTGCAGCCTCTTCCCGGTCTTTCGCCACAACCCATTCCCCTTTTTCATTATACCATGCCGGGATCCTTTGTCCCCACCACAATTGACGGCTGATACACCAGTCTTTCACATTCTCCATCCAATGGCGGTAGGTATTAATGAACTTATCGGGGATAAGCTTTACGTCTCCGTCTAATACATATTGCAGGGCCGGCTTTGCCATCTCCTCCATCTTGACGAACCATTGCAACGACAGTTTTGGTTCTATGGCTGCATCTGTACGCTCAGAAAAGCCTATCTGTGATTTATAATCCTCTACTTTTTCAAGCTGACCTGCGTCTTCAAGCAAGCGCGCGATTTTCTTCCTGGCAGCGAAACGCTCTTCGCCTACCAGTATCTCAGCCTTCTCATTCAAAGATCCGTCGTCATTAAGAATATCGATCACCGGCAGGTTATGTTTCAAGCCGAGCTCATAGTCGTTTAGATCATGAGCGGGAGTTACCTTTAAGCAGCCGGTACCAAATTCCATTTCCACATACTCGTCTTCAATGATCGGAATTTCACGGTCAATAAGAGGAACAAGAACTTTTTTCCCCTTCAGATAATGATAGCGTTCATCATTAGGATTTATGCAGACAGCAGTATCTGCCATTATCGTTTCTGGTCTCGTTGTAGCGATAACAATATAATCGTCACTGCCGGAAACTTTATATTTTATATAGTATAGTTTCTGGTTTACCTCTTTCCGGATCACTTCTTCATCCGAAACTGCAGTCATTCCCTTAGGATCCCAGTTTACCATCCGCACTCCCCGGTATATCAGCCCTTTTTTATAAAGGTGAATAAAGGTATCTCTTACAGCCACAGAAAGATCTTCATCCATGGTAAAACGGGTACGATCCCAGTCACATGAAGCCCCCAGCTTTTCAAGCTGCTTCAAAATGATTCCGCCATATTTTTCTTTCCAGTCCCACGCATATTTCAGAAAACCCTCTCTTGTAAGATCTTTCTTTTCTATCCCCTGTTCTTTAAGCATCGCAACAACCTTTGCTTCAGTAGCAATCGACGCATGATCCGTACCAGGCACCCAGCAGGCGTTTTTACCCTGCATCCTCGCTCTTCTTATCAGCACGTCCTGAATGGTGTTATTGAGCATATGCCCCATGTGAAGTACTCCCGTGACATTCGGAGGAGGGATCACAATTGTATAAGGTTCCCGGTTGTCTGGTTCAGAATGAAAAAACTTTTTTTCCAGCCAGTAGCTGTACCACTTTTCTTCTGCTTCTTTAGGGCTATATGTTTTGGAAATGCTCATATTCTTTGGATGTATCAAAATGATCAGCAAACTTAGATAAATTGCTTATATGTGCCAAATGCATAAACGGCATATAATTAAGCAAACCATTCCCATGTATTTCAAACAAAATTCTTTTGTATCTCTTTTATTACACTATCGGAAACTAAAACTTATGCCGGATCAACTAAAAGAAATAGTAAAGAAACAGAAAAATCTTCCTTTGTGGATATCACTCGCCATCATTATCCTTTTTGCCGGTTCATATTTCCTGATTCCATCTTTTCATCATCAGGTGAATGAGGGATTTCACGTACTTTTAAGCAAAGACAAGCAGAGAACAGAAGCCTGGGTGAAGCAATTCGGACTATGGGGGCCAGTGATCATTATTGTTACCATGACCTTGCAGGCTTTCCTGCTCTTCATCCCAAATTTCCTGCTGATGATCGTCGCGGTGCTTTGTTACGGTCCCTGGTGGGGAACGCTGATTTCCATTATTGCAGTTTTGACGGCTTCGTCTGCAGGCTACTACACCGGGGAATACCTGGGTCCCTATGCGCTTTCAAAATTAATTGGCGCCACCACCCAGGAAAGAATAAAGAAATGGGTAAGCCGGTACGGCATAGGTGTCGTAGTCATCATCAGAACATCTCCCTTACTTCCAAATGATGCACTTCATTTTGTTGCCGGTCTGCTGAGGATGGGTTTCCTGCGATTTACCCTGGCTACCCTTGCGGGTACCATACCCCTGGTCATATTGATAGCGGTATTTGCAGGCGAAGGCGAAATGGATAAAGCCATTCTATGGGTGTCTGTAATAAGCACTGTGGTCTTTCTCGTGTATGTGATATATGATTATCTCAAAAGAAATAAGAAAAAATCAAAGTCCGCGACCAGGCCGATAGAAACCGAACGGCGCACATAACCAGGGACAGCACGCCCACGCATCACATTTCTACATGTTCCGACCGGATGGCGTGTCCCAGAAACACCGCGGCCTTTTCTTCAAAATTAAGGCAGGATTCTGTCGTGAGGAACCGCATAGTGCTTCCCTGCGAACAAAATGTTTCTATCTCAGGATGGCGAAAAAGGTAGTCCTTTAAACTTTCAGCAACAAGCCCTCCCTGCGAAATGATCCGGATATGGGAAGGTAAATATTTCTGAATCTTACTGATCAGCAGCGGATAATGCGTACAGGCGAGAACAATAGTATCTATATCCTGACATTTTCCAAGTAGGTTATCCAGGTTTTTCCGGATGAAATAATCGGCACCGGGCGATTCAGCTTCGTTATTTTCTACCAGAGGGACCCACATCGGACAGGCTTCCTGAAACACCTCCACGTCAGGAAAGAATTTGGCAATTTCAAGTACGTAGGATTCTGAAGAAACCGTACCCGGAGTTGCAAGGATACCTACTTTCCTTGTCTGCGTATAATCGCCGACGACTTCCGCAGTGGGCCGGATCACACCCAGCACCCGTCTGAGTTCATTCAAGCGGGGCAGATTATTTTGCTGTATGCTGCGCAGAGCTTTAGCCGACGCCGTGTTGCAGGCCAGGATTACCAGCCGGCATCCCATTCCAAACAACTGGTTGACACATTCCAGCGTATAATGATACACGGTTTCAAAAGAACGAGTACCATAAGGCACCCGCGCATTATCACCCAGATAAATATAATCATACTGGGGTAAGAGAGCCGCAATCTCTTTAAAGACTGTAAGCCCGCCGTAACCCGAATCAAAGATTCCAATGGGAGCCTTTTCCTGTATCATCCTCCAAGTCCCCCTACCATTCCGAAAACAATAATGCCAAGCACAATCAGCGTGATCACAACGTAAAGATAGTCTTTCTCTATAGCAAAGGCGATGGCAGAAAAGAAAATGCGCACAATGGGCGTGGCCAGCAGGATCACAACACCCAGCTGTATAATCGCAGCGCCGCTAAAAGACATGACACCCTCCAGGATACCCGGAAAATGCCTTAGGTTCTCCGGCGCCCCTCTGAACACTTTGTAATCGGGAACTTCTGCGCCATGCCGGGTCAGATAAACCAGGCCTCCTATAAAAGCAACAATACTGGCGGTAACCACTCCTGTTCTGAGAAGTTTCCCGACCAGCGCAGCCACATCCCTGTCGGTACTGAAAGAACTAAAAAAATTTCTCATAATTTACCGGTCAAACCATTATAAATCATCTCCAGGGCCAGAAAAGTAATAATTACGCTAAACAGGAGCCTCAGTCTCTTTGTACTGGCACCCACCAGGATCTTCGATCCCGTAAAAGCCCCGCCTAAAACTCCAATCACAACCGGCATTGCAAGGGCCGGGTCAATATATCCTCTTTGCAGATACACAACAGCACTGGCGGCGGCCGTTACTCCAATCATAAAATTACTGGTCGTGGTGCTCACCTTAAACGGGATCCTCATCACCGTATCCATAGCCAGCACCTTCAGGGCTCCCGAGCCTATTCCCAGTAGTCCGGAAATAATCCCGGCAAGCGTCATCAACGAATATCCCCCCAGAACTCTCTGTACTTTATACTCAACTACTCCTTCTTTCGAGGGATAACTGCTGTTTAATTTCAGCTTCCTGGCGAGCACACTCCGGTCCTCTGTTTCTGCCTCCTCGTGCTTCTTCCTGAGAGACATTGCAGCGGAAAATAAAAGAACCATACCAAATATAATGGCTACCACATGAGTTGCGGTGTATACCGCAATCACTGCACCAATAATTGCCCCCGTGGTAGTGGCAATCTCGAGAAACATTCCGATCCTGATGTTGGTGATCCCTTCCTTAATATAAGCAGCTGCCGAACCGGACGACGTGGCAATAGACGCTACCAGTGCACAACCGATCGCATACCGGATATCGACATGAAAGATCAGGGTGAGAAGGGGAATAAGTACCACACCTCCTCCCAGGCCGGTCAACGAACCTAGCAAACCGGCTGCGTATGCTCCTACAAGCAAGATGAGGGTAAATAATAATACAGACATATCAGGTAGCTGCAAACTTAGAGAAAAACTTTAAGAAATAAGGCCCC
>JBQGEO010000455.1:0-2447 GCA_052039655.1 Pararcticibacter sp. | reverse complement strand
TTGCATGTAGAAATTGATGACTGTATTGTTTGTGACCTGTGTGCGAAGATCTGTCCTGTAGATTGTATTGAAATAGAGAGCATTAAAGCTACCGGGCCAATCGGTCAAACATCTGATGGAAGCACAAAGCGGCTTTACGCGGCAAAGTTCGATATTGATATGTCAAAGTGTCTTTATTGCGGGTTATGTACGGTCGTTTGCCCAACAGAATGTATCACGATGACCAACCAGTATGATCGTACTGTATTTAATATAACAGATCTCACGTATAAATTCTCTGATATGACTCCTGCAGAAGCAGAAGAGAAAAGGAAGGAACTGGCTAAACAACAAGCGGAAAAGCAGGCTGCCAAAGAAGCCGCTGCCCGTTCTGCTGAGCAAAAGAAACAAGAATGATATGATGGCAGAGCAAGTGGTATTTTATATCTTTTCAGCACTGGTGCTATTGTCGGCATTTATGGTAGTGGCTTTAAAGAACCAGGTGAGGGCTATATTTCTCTTATTCGTTACCTTGTTCTCTATGGCGGGACTTTTTTTTTTTACGCTTGCCGACTTTGTTGCCATTACCCAGGTTGTCGTTTATGTGGGGGGAGTGCTGGTGTTAATGATCTTCACCTTTCTCCTGTCGAACCGGGATATTCTTAATAATCCGAATGCTGCCAGGGTGAGTGTAGCTGGCATTCATCATCTGCCGGGGATGCTGGTAGCTGGACTCTTTTTTGCCGTGCTCATCGCGGTAGTCCTGCAATCAAACCCGGAACAGATTGAATGGATTAAGAATGCAGATAAAAGCACGCTGAGGCCTACAGATAATACTATCCATTATCTTGGCATAAACCTGATGACACGCTATCTGGTCCCGTTTGAAGTTGTATCCCTTTTATTAATGCTTGCGCTGATCGGCGCTGCACATCTAGCAAGAAAGGAACGTAAAATATGATCCCTCTTTCTCATTTTATGATCATCAGTGCCGCCCTTTTTTGTATCGGGCTTTACGCGGTGTTATCCAAGCGAAGTGCCATCATGGTCCTTATTGGAATTGAGTTTATGCTAAATGCTGCGATACTTAATTTTGTTGCATTCAGCAGGTATGATAAATTTGCCGCCGGAGGGCAGACATTTGCATTGTTTGCTATTGTTCTTGCTGCTGCTGCAGTTGCCGTAGCACTGGCAATTATCCTGAATGTTTACGGATATTATAAAACAATTGATCCGACACAGATAGACCAGTTGAGGGATTAACTTTGGACACATTAACAGATCAAAATATAGCTCAAATAGCACTGCTGGCTGCGTTTTTACCGCTGCTTACTTTTTTTATCAGTCTTTTTGTTCCGGTAAAATCTGCCGGTAAAGGAGCTGCCGCCATATTTAATATAGGTCTGAGTCTTATCCTTTCTGCTGCTCTTTTCCTAAGGATATGGAACCAGCAATCCTTTCATTTTCGCATTGAATGGTTTACTATAGGGGATTTTACGCTCTACACAGGTATCCTTCTGAACAATCTTTCTGTTCTGATGATGCTGCTTGTTTCCGGTATCGCTTTGCTTGTTCATGTCTACTCAACAAAGTATATGCAGGGCGATCCTTACCTGCACCGTTACTGGGCCTACCTGGGCTTATTTTGTTTCGCCATGCTGGGCCTGGTTATTGCCGACAATCTTCTGCTGATGTACATGGCATGGGAACTGGTCGGTTTTTCATCATACCTGCTTATTGGTTTCTGGTTTACACGACATACAGCCGTACTGGCTAATAAAAAAGCTTTTATTGTTAACAGGATAGGTGACCTGGGCTTCCTCATAGGCATTATGATCACCCTTACTCAATTTCACACCCTGGATTTGACGGAGCTTTTTGGCAGTAATGGCTTAGTTGCTAACGCTGTCGTAAAGGGCGGAATGTGGCAGTCACAAGCGGGCATGATGCCTGCGGGGTGGCTTACAGCCGCAGGCATTGCATTCTTCCTGGGAGCGGTAGCCAAATCGGCGCAGTTTCCGCTTCATACGTGGCTGCCGGACGCGATGGAGGGACCAACATCTGTATCGTCACTGATTCACGCCGCCACGATGGTTGCTGCAGGTGTTTTCCTGCTAGCCAGGCTCTACCCGCTTTTTGGTAATGACGTTTTACTGATTATTGCCGTTACCGGAGCATTTACGGCATTTATGGCAGCCACGGTTGCCCTTGTTCAGAATGATATCAAGCGGATTCTTGCATTTTCGACAATTTCACAGCTGGGCTTTATGATGCTGGCTATGGGGACGGGAGCTCAGGCGGCAGCTTTATTCCATCTTGTAACACATGCTTTTTTTAAATGCCTTCTGTTTCTTGCTGCAGGAGCTGTCATCCATGAGATGGCTCACGTAAAAGATAAGCTGGGTATCGCATTCGACCCCCAGGATATCAGGCTAATGGGAGGCCTGAGGAAACGTATGCCTGTAACT
>JBQGEO010000454.1:0-3231 GCA_052039655.1 Pararcticibacter sp. | reverse complement strand
AATCGTCATCTGAGTGTAGCTGCCCGAGGCCTTCAGGACAAAGTCCGACCTGGTTATCCGGGTGTTCATCATTCTTTGGGGGAACCGCATAGGCGAATAACTCAACGCCGTCTTTTGCGCAAAGCTCGCAGCTCTGGTTACTTCTGCTTTCTAATTGTTTATTTATAGCCATTGGCCGGCAAAAATAAACGGTTTGGACTTCTTTTTATAACGATAACTCTACTATATTTAGCCACTTTTATAAACTTGCTTATATCTTATATCAAAATGAACACACACGCAATTGATACTAAGCCACATTACCAGATCCTTGACGGACTGCGCGGAGTTGCCGCACTGACAGTTGTCGTCTTCCATATTTTTGAGGCACATGCCACCAGTCACCTCGACCAGGTGATCAATCACGGGTACCTGGCAGTCGATTTTTTCTTCCTGCTTTCGGGCTTTGTAATCGGCTACGCTTATGACGACCGCTGGCATAAGCTCACCGTCGGCGGCTTCTTTAAGCGGCGGCTGCAAAGACTTCAGCCGATGGTAGTACTGGGGATGATCATCGGGGGAATCTGTTTTTATTTCTCAGATTCAGGCATATTTCCGGAAATACACAATGTGCCGGTATGGAAACTCATCGTGGTGACCCTGATTGGTTGTACGCTGATCCCCGTGCCCGTTTCAATGGATATCCGGGGATGGCAGGAAATGCATCCCGTTAACGGACCCGGCTGGTCACTTTTCTTTGAATACCTCGCCAATATCTGCTATGCACTGGGATTAAGGAAAATATCGAAATCTGTACTAACCGTCCTGGTGGTGATTGCCGGTGGGGTCATGATCCACTATGCAGTGACCAGCAAATCGGGCGATATGGTGGGTGGCTGGTCCCTTACCCCCGAACAACTCAGAGTTGGCTTTACCCGGGTGGCCTTCCCATTCCTGGCAGGTTTGCTTCTTTCCCGGACGGCCAGATTAACGTATGTAAAAAATGCTTTTCTGTGGTGCAGTGTCTTACTGCTGATATTCCTGGTGATGCCCAGGATTGGAGGAAAAGAAACTCTATGGATGAACGGGTTTTATGACTCCCTGACGATCATCCTGGTGTTCCCGCTCATTGTTTACCTTGGAGCGAGTGGTAAAGTTACGGGCGCAGCAGAAACCAGGATATGCAAATTCCTGGGAGATATCTCCTACCCGATCTACATTACTCACTACCCTTTTATATACATTTATACAGGATGGGCGGTTGATCACCGGGATGCCGGACTCAATGAAACCCTGCTCTATGCATCTCTTACTTTTGCTATCTCTGTGATCGTAGGGTATGCAAGCTTGAAATTGTACGACGAGCCGGTACGGGCCTGGTTAAAAAGAAAGTGGCATTGATTGATCAATGCCACTTTGTGACCCCAGGCTTGCTATCCAGGGTTCCTTATTCTGAGATTTCTTTTAGCTTTTCCAGTGCTTTAGGATAGGTCTTTGCGAAGTACTCCTTATATTCATCTACAACGTCGACTTCTATAATCAGGGTCGTTTTCCCGTCCTGTTCTTCAAACGAATAGATTTCATGTGCACCTATCCAGTCGCCCACCCGGAGGCCTTCGGTAATCTCTTTATCTCCGTCGACAACACCTGTGTATTTTATAGAAACATATCTGTCTGGGATATTCTCTTCTATCACTCCCACCATTCCTTCTCTTTTACCGTCTTTTCCGACTGCAATGAAAAGGATCTTTTGCCCTTTTTCCCAGGAGCCCTCATAATATGAAGAGGGCATAAAGACGGCAGTCCACTTTTTATATGTTTCCTCGCCCAGCATGGTGTTATAAACCTTTGCAGCAGGGGCGTTTATTTCAATCTTAAATTGCTGCCTTTCCATATCTTTTTCGTTAAGAGTTTTGATTAACCCCTGGCAATCGGGAAGTTGATCATCCAGCGAACGCCGAATTTATCGGCAAATGATCCAAAGTAATCACCCCAGAACATTTCTTCCATTGGCATTTCGATATCTCCGCCTTCAGACAGGCCATTAAAAAGGCGGTCGGCTTCCTCGCGGCTATCAGGCGTAATAGAGATGTAATTGTTGTTTCCCACGGTCAATACATGCCCGGCACTCGGAACGCAGTCAGATGCCATCAGTACCTGCCCCTCCCCGATTGGAATTGCAGCGTGCATAACCCTGTTTTTTTCGCTGTCGGACAGGTTTTCGGTTCCGGGGGCCTGATCCATCTTCTGAATAAACAGCTCGCCGCCAAATACTGACTGGTAAAATGTAAATGCAGCCTCTGCATTTCCGTCAAAATTCAAATAGGGATTTAATTTCATCTTGAGTTTTTTAATGGTTTACAATTTAGTGTATCTGATGTTGATTGAGTTGATAATACAAAGGTAGACAGTGTTTCTGTAAACAAAGGGGTGCAACACGGCTTTTGTGAGGGGGAATTGCGACAAGCGACAGGCAGATGAGTCTTCCGGTGATGGCTTTGGATCCGAAAGAAGATTCGTTTATCTTCGGGAGAAAACAGCAAGTTCCGGGTTTTATGCCCGGAGAAAGAGAGGCAACTTTGCATTTCATCACATTCAAGAAGAAATGAATACCCAGCAGTCAATCAACTACAAACGCATTGCCGCGGCAATTGAGTATATTAAAACAAACTTTAAAAAGCAGCCGGGGCTGGATGAGATAGCCGAGAATATTCACCTGAGCCCTTTTCATTTTCAGAAGCTCTTTACCGAATGGGCGGGAACTTCGCCAAAGCAGTTCCTTCAGTTTGTAAGTGCAGAGCACGCTAAAAAACTCTTAAAGGAAAACCACCTTACATTGTCGGAGGCCGCTTATGAAACAGGTCTTTCTGGAACTAGCCGTCTCCACGATCTGTTTATCAAGATCGAAGGCATGACACCGGCTGAATATAAAAATGGTGCAGAGGGGCTCCAGATTCGTTACAGCTTTTCAGAAAGTCCGTTTGGCCGGATGATCATCGCTTCTACGCAAAAAGGGATATGTTACATGGCGTTTGAGGAAGACGACCAGACCGCATTCGAAGCACTCCTTAAGAAATTCCCGCGGGCGCACTTCACCGGGCAGGCAGATCCTGCACATGAGGCCATTGTTTCCATCTTTGGTAATCACGCCGCAGGACTGACCGGGATCAAGCTGCATCTTAAGGGTTCATACTTTCAGCTGAAAGTATGGGAAGCCTTGCTTAAAATTCCGTCAGGAAGGCTAACCACGTA
>JBQGEO010000453.1:0-3302 GCA_052039655.1 Pararcticibacter sp. | reverse complement strand
GGCCATCGTGGGAACATCCATCGGTGTGAAAGCAGCTCTTGTACCTCTGAGCGTTGGGGCAGCTCCCTTCATTGCCCGTATGATAGAAAACAGCCTTCTTGAAGTGCCTCATGGCCTGATTGAAGCCGCACGTGCTATGGGCGCTACCCCTATGCAGATAGTAAGAAAAGTCTTACTGCCGGAGGCGCTTCCTTCTATCATTAACAGTGCCGCTATCACCCTGATCGCTTTAGTAGGTTACTCAGCAATGGGAGGTGCGGTTGGAGCCGGCGGACTTGGACAGATAGGCTACCAGTATGGATATGTGGGATACGACTTTGTTGTGATGAATGTTGTATTGGTACTACTGGTAGTAATTGTGTTTATCATTCAGACGGCCGGAGATTTTATTGCCGGAAAAACTGATCACAGAAAATAACATGAGAATAAGTATAAAAATCCTCGTACTGGCCGTTATAGGCCTTATACAAGCAGCCTGCACAGGCAATCAAAGCAGAAACAAAGAAGTTATCCGAATAGGAGTCGAGTCGGGACCGGAATATGAAGTAGCCCTTACCGCCCAGAAAGTAGCAAAAGAACAGTATAGCCTCGATGTTGCACTGGTATCGTTTAATGATTATGTTATGCCTAACGAAGCATTGCATCAGGGAGACATTGATGCTAATGTATTTCAGAACAAACCCTATCTGGATGTTCAGGCCAAGCAAAGAGACTACAAATTCGCTATCTTAGGCAACACATTTGTTTTTCCCCTCGCCGGATATTCACGGAAAATTAAAAAGACTACGGATCTGACAAACGGGAGCACAATCGTTATCCCCAACGACCCTACAAATGGCGGGCGCGCACTGCTCCTGCTTCAGGATGCCGGTCTTATCCGTTTAAAACCCGGAGTTGGCTTGTTACCCACAGTTAACGATATCGCCGGCAATCCCAAGAATTTAAAAATTCTGGAACTTGAGGCTCCTCAATTGCCGAGAGCACTCGATGACAACAATGTGGATGTAGCAGTTATCAATAACACTTTTGCTGCGCCGGCGGGATTAATTGCCAACCGGGATGGCCTGTTTGTAGAAGATAAAGATTCGCCATATGTCAATATTATTGTGTCAAGGCAGGACAATAAAGAGGATCCCCGCATAAAGAAATTTGTTAAGTCGTACCAATCGGACGAAGTTGCAAAAACAGCTGAGAAAGTGTTCAAAGGCGGAGCTATTAAAGGTTGGTGATGTCACCAGCTTATTTTTGATTGCTTTTTACGGTTTCCCTGGTTTGTGTTTGAGCCTCTATAAACTCCCCGGTACGCTGAAATGTGCGTGAAATGGTTTGAATTTTCTGTCTTAATTGAAACGCTATCTTAGAAAAATGGAGAAAATTAATCTTCCCGGCATTTTCCCGGCAACCAGATACAAGGAGTCAGGAACAACTATTTTTACCGTCATGAGCTCTATGGCCCAGCAATATAATGCCATCAATCTATCACAGGGATTTCCGGATTTCGATGCAGACCGGCGACTTGGGGAGTTTCTGCTGGAAGCATGTTCTCACGGTTTCCATCAATATGCGCCCATGGCAGGTCTGCCGATGCTTAGAAACGAGGTTTCGGAATATATTCTCAGAACACAGGGGGTTCGGGTGGATGAGGATGCGGAAATAACCATAACTCCCGGAGCAACCAGCGCAATTTTTACGGCGTTCACTTCTGTATTACAGCCTGGAGATGAAGCAATTGTTTTTGAACCGGCTTATGACAGTTACATTCCCAATATAGAAATTAACGGCGCCCGTGCTGTCACTATTCCATTGTCGGCTCCGGATTTCTCCATTGACTGGAATTTAGTAAAAGACACTATCTCGGCACGAACAAAAGCAATAATCCTGACCACTCCTCATAATCCAACCGGGGCAACCCTAAAGCCGGACGACTGGAATACTTTGGCTGAATTGGTAAGAAATACATCGATTATCATTATATCAGACGAAGTTTACGAGCAACTGGTTTATGACAACGAAAAACATACAGGTGTTCTCCAACATCCGGAATTACGCAGGCGCGCATTTGCAATTTATTCATTCGGTAAAACATTTCATATCACAGGATGGAAAATCGGCTATTGCATTGCGCCCCCGGTTTTGACGCATGCAGTCCGTAAAATCCACCAGTACCTTTCCTTTTCTGTTAACACACCCGCTCAGTACGCTTTGGCACGAATCCTGCAACAGCCCCCCTCTCTGCCTGCAAACATATTACTTCAACAAAAAAGAGACCTTTTCCTTTCATTATTAGGGGATACTCCATTTACTTTTCACCGGCCCGCTGCGGGCAGTTACTTTCAACTGGCTGAATACAGCAGGATAAGTAACCTCCCTGACCATGAGTTCGCTGCATGGCTCACCAAAAATCACGGAGTGGCCTCCATACCAGTCAGTGCATTCTACAGAAACAGGAAAGATGATAAAATTATCAGGTTCTGTTTTGCCAAAAAAGATGAAACGCTGAAAAGTGCTGGGGAAAGGTTAAAAAACGTTGTGTGAACTAAAAACACCTAACTATTAAAGAAGCTCAAAAATGACGAATGAAGTCAATTGATAATTACTCTATATAATTCATAGATTAAATATTTAAAGTGATCAGGATCATTTATTTCGTACCTGGGTAAGAGATATATTTGCGGCAGTTAACCCCTTTTTCGACAATGATAACGAGAATTTGGATAGTACTGTTCGTTCTATTTGCAGCTTATTCGGCCGCCGTATATATCTACAGCGATGGACAACACCGCGAGTCGCTCCCCTCCGCCAGCGTGAATAGAGGCTGGCACGTGTGGCAGAAAAATAACTGCCACACATGCCATCAGCTTTACGGGCTTGGGGGATACATGGGACCGGATCTCACCAATGCTGCTTCTGATCCCAGGAAAGGCCGGGAATATATGCGCGCATTTATAAAATACGGAACCAATAGTATGCCCTCGTTTCAACTGAGCAATAAAGAAATTAACGACATACTGAGCTTTTTGTCATGGGTTGACAAAAGCGGAAAAAATATGGTCAGCCCGGCAAGTGTACACTGGACAGGAAATTACCTGATAAACTAATATCACATGTTTTCAATCAACAGGTTCTTTATTAAATTCTCCCTCGCAATGTTAATTGCAGCCCTCCTGTTCGGTACTGCTGCTGCGTTTTCATTTCTTTATCCTGAACATTTTAATAAATGGCTCCCGTTTCAGCAAATGAGGCCTATGCACACCTCTGCCGCTTTATTCTGGATTATTTCGGGCGCGGCGGCCTGCGTCTGC
>JBQGEO010000452.1:0-6252 GCA_052039655.1 Pararcticibacter sp. | reverse complement strand
GCCGTTTCTTTATTTCTGTTGTTTGTTTTCAGCAGCTGTGATAAAGACAACGAATTCAAGGAAGTAGCGGTAACAGAAGTGAATACTCTCTACTCCCCTAACGATGGGCGGAACGTCGTGCTGCAGTCATCTGCATCAGCTTCCCTGTATTTTGAATGGGAGAAAGCTACAGCACAGGATAATGGCCTTGTCTATTACGACGTGTTGTTCGATAAACCCGATGGTGACTTTTCAAACCCGGTTTATACCGTACCATCCGACAATAATGGCATCAGTACAGGTGCAAGTATCACGCATAAAATACTTAACAGGGTCGGTGCTTTGTCCGGTATCGCAACGTCTGCTGAAGGGACGCTGAAATGGACGGTCAGATCATCAAGGGGGCTCACAAAAGTTCTTTCAAAACAAAGCCGTACTATCAAAATAACCAGACTCAGCAGCATTGAATCGCCTGCTGCCTTGTATCTCACAGGCGAAGGCACTGAGGCTGGTGCAAACCTTTCAGATGCGATAATGGTGAAAGGTCTTGAAGGCGGAAATGAATTTGAGATCTATACGAAGTTGCTCGCAGGTAAAAAATATTCGTTCGTTGATTCCAGAACCAGTGTTTCCAGGACTTTTTCAGTTGATGCCGGAGGCAATACCTTTAAAGAGAATGCTGATGGAGCAACTGTTTCTAAAGATGGCGTTTATAAGATCAGCCTGGATTTCAACACTTCTTCCGCATCGGTAAAGGAAGTTACCAAACTTGACTTTTTCATGTGTACTCCTCAGAAAAGAACGGCATTAGTCTATCAGGGAAAAGGGGTATGGAAAATAAATGATCTGGTTCCTGATTTTACTACTAATTGGAGTGATGACCGGTATTTCTTCTGGATGACCATTGGTGGAGAAGAACAAAAAGTTGGAAGCAAGAACAGGGATAATCAACCACCCTCCTCTACAAACGGAGCGTATTTTGAACTGTATTTTTATCCAACAGATAAAAACCAGTGGGACTATTCGTTTAAGTTCCCCAACAGGTCAGTTCCCAAATGCAGTATCGTATTCCATCTTAACGGAGATGTACCCAAGTATTATTATGAAGTGCTTTATTAATATGCATTATCACTCAGAAGGTCAAGCATAAGATAACAGATGAAGAAAATACTTTTAATATCCGGTATGGCGCTGATATTAAGCTCCTGCGGAAAAATAGAGGATGAGTATATTGAGAGAAATCCAATATACCCTGTTAATTGGGAAGCCGCTGCCGACAGCAGCAGTTCCCAGTTTGTGAATGCCTATTGGAACAACACCAGGAATCACTTTAATAATGACAACTTCGGAGCCATCGGTCAGTACGATTATTGGCCGGAGGCTCATGGCCTGGATGTTCTCACTGACGCATATCAAAGAACAAAAAACGATAGTTATAAACAGAAGATCTACTCCTTTTACGAAGGGGTGAAAGCCAAAAACGGTGGCCGGTTTTACAATAACTATTACGATGATATGGGCTGGCATGGCATGGCTCATCTCCGGGCTTTCGAAGCTACAGGTGATGTCCGTTACGAACAATCAGCAAAACAATTATGGGAATGGATTGTCGCCGGCTGGAATGAAGATGATGGAGGAGGAATACCCTGGAACCATGAAAATACCCCGGAGGGTAAAAGTAAAGGCGTGCCGTCTAACGGCCCCGCAGCTATCATTGCCGCCAGGCGCTGGCAGAAATATGGAGAATCCGAAATTGTAAACGGACATAATAATCTGTACTGGCTTTCCAAAATATACAACTGGATAAAAGAGAACCGTGTAGTACAGCAATCCGGACGTGTATTTGAAAAAATAGATGATAAGAACGGCGACTGGACATATAATGCAGGTACCTATATCGGTGCCGCTTTGGAATACTATAAGATCACAGGAGAAAAAGTCTATCTGAATGATGCTATGAAAACTGCGGACTGGGCCACCAGTACCCTGGTTAATTCAACAAACCGTGTTTTGAGCGATTGGGCTGAACAGCAGGACCATGACGTTAATCTCTTTAAAGGTATTTTTGTCCGTTACCTCACACTGCTTATCCTGAACAAAGACGTGCCGGATGTGACCAAAAAGAGATACGTAAACTTCCTGAAGCACAGTGCAGAGATCCTCTGGACGAAGGGAGCAGTTAAAACTCCAGTGGTATTATACGGCTTTCATTGGTGGGAAGCCCCTTCGAATGGGAAGGCTGCCCTGCGTACACAGTTAAGCGGCGCCATGCTTATGGAGGCTCTTGCTATGCTTAAAAAAGAGGGTTATGTAAATTAATCGCTGGCTGCCCTTGAGAAGAAGGCTGAAACCCCGGCTGCGTATAAGTTTGTACGCAGCTGTGGTTTTTAAACGCCTGTCACTTACCGCGAAAGAACTTTTACTTCACGCTAAACGCAAATTATTTATCCCCGATTCTTTATTTCTTTTGCTAAAAGGTTTTAATCAATTATTTTAGTAAACGGAATGACAACATTTCGAAGATGTTGTTATTTGGAATTTTAGTAGCCAATTATAAAACAGGAAGAGATCTGTCTGATCGCATTCTGCTGGCTGGAAAACGGGGCGAGTATGCAAATATATTCTGATGATTTAGAGTCTTTTAATGCGTTATATCAGGAGCATAGTGCAAAGGTCTACCTCAATATATTGAGGATGGTCAAGGATCCGGAGGCTGCTCAGGAAATCCTACAGGATATTTTTGTGAAGGTTTGGGAAAAACGCGGTCTTATTCAGCCCGGCAAACCATGGGCTCCATATCTGTATCAGGTTGCCAAACATTCTGTCTATGATTATTTCCGCAGAACTGTCGTTGTTAGAAAAGCTGAGGCTCATCTTAAAGCAGAAGACGACGAGTCATATTCTCATATAGAGGAGGATATTTACTTTAAAGAAAGTCATAAATTACTCTGGAAGGCAATTGGAAAATTATCTCCCCAGAGAAAACAAGTATATACCTTATGCAAGATTGAGGGTAAAAGCTACTGCGAAACCAGCCGCATTCTCGGGATCTCTGTTTCTACCGTCAGCGACCATATGCTTAAAGCCAACCGCTTTATACGTTCAGAGTTGGTCGCATCCGAGGTCTTTACCGCGCTTCTTGTTATACTTTCCTTAAACCAATAAAATAAATATTTCAGAGCAGGGTTCTCCTCTTTTTGAACCGTATATCAGGAAAGGCAGGTTTAAATGGCTAGCAGGGAATGACCGTTAATTCAGAGGTCATAACCTTGGTAAACATTCAAACCAATAACCTTTAAAGGAATTGAGATCCTGAGACTAACCACAGGACCTCTATTTTAAAGCAGAAAGGAGGAGTATACAAGCGATGAAATGAATCTTTACTTAATGTAAGAATACCAGGGTGCGCCAACACTCCTGGTATGATAGCTTACTATGATCTAATAGTTCAGTCAAAATCAATAAGTAAACCCAATTAACAAATCTATGATTTTTTATGATCTTTTTAAACCGGGGCTCCAGGCTTCCGGTACTAACCAAATATGGCGTATTATGAAGCTCACCATGATCATCATGACTGTAGTTTTAACGCAGGCAGCCGCTTCAGGCCTGGCGCAGAAAATTACTTTCATTCAGAAAGATGCGTCTTTGAAAACGGTATTCAGGGAGATTACCCGGCAAACCGGTTACCAGGTAATCTGCGACGGGAATCTGGTAAAAGACGCTCCTAAAATAAATGCAGAGTTCAGAAAGGCAACGATCCAGGAAGTACTAAATGCCTTCTTTTCAGATCAAAAGGTTGAATGGACAATTCAGGAGGATATTGTAATTGTCAAAAGAGCACCGGGAAAAGAAGCGATGAAAATACCCGATCCTGTGCATATAACCGGTAAAGTGGTAGACGAAAATGGAGAATCACTTCCCGGCGTAAGTGTCAGAATAAAAGGGACATCAGTAGCAACAAGTACCACTGTCGACGGAAAGTTCAAACTTGAATCCGCAGACAGGAACGTGATCCTGATCTTCACTTTTGTCGGGTATACAACGAAAGAACTTTCTTTCAGTGGTCAGCCATCACTTTCAGTTCAGATGTTTCCTGAAAAAAAGGCCCTGGAAGAAGTGGTGGTAGTAGGCTACGGAACTCAAAAAAAGAAAGATGTCATAGCCGCGGTTTCCTCTGTAAAAGGGAAAGATATAGAGAACCAGCCTGTAGCGACACCTCAGTCTTTAATACAGGGACGTGCGGCAGGGGTTCAGATAGTTCAGAATTCGGGAGCTCCCGGCAGTGCAGTAACAGTCAGGGTAAGAGGAACGACTTCCATTAACGCCGGCAATGATCCTCTTTATATTGTAGATGGCGTTCCTGTAGAATCCGGTACCTTAAATGGGATCGGCCTGAATGGGAGTAAGACTTCTGCACTTTCAGCAATTAACGCCGACGACATCGAATCAATGGAGGTATTGAAAGATGCAGGAGCCCTGGCGATTTATGGTTCACGGGCCGCCAATGGTGTTATATTAATTACGACAAAACGGGGAAAGAAGGGCGCCACCAGTTATAGCTTTAATTACTATAGAGGTATTCAGTCTGACAATAAGAATACCCGTGTAGATCTCATGAACAGTCAGCAGGCTTTGGAACTCGTCCAGGAAGGAAGGGCCAATGCCTTGAATAACGGCGTGAGTTCCGTTTACGGCTGGATTCTGCCCGACAGCCTTGGAAACTTGTATAATACTGACTGGCAGGACGCGCTGTTCAGAACGGCTGCCGTCTCCAACTATGAAATGGCGATCAGGGGAGGTGAAAATAAACTCAGGTTTTCCCTGAGCGGAAGTTATCTTGATCAGGATGGTATCATGATCAATTCGGGTTACAAAAGAGGTACCGGACGGCTGAACCTTGATTATGATGCAAGCAGCAAATTGAAGCTGGGTACCAACCTGGCATTATCACGATATAAGAATAACCGCGTATCTACAGAAGATGGCGACAGGTCACTGATCCAGGTTGCCTTGAAGAAGTCGCCTTCCATGCCAATTTATAATGCCGACGGAACCTACTACAACAGTGACGTCTCAGGTTTTATTAATCCCGTTAACTGGGCAAATAAAGTGAAATACGAGAACGAAGTTTCTTCTGTCACAGGGAATATTTATGGCGAATACACCTTTATTCCCCGGCTTGTTTTCAGAACTACTTTCGGATTGAATTATGCATCGGTGCTCGATAACTTCTTTCAGCCTTCCGACGCTGTTCGTAACGGAAACGCGAGTGGGCAGGCGTTCTCATCAAACGTGACCGGATGGGTGAATGAAAATACGCTTAATTACTCATTCAATATCTCCCGTCATCAGGTTTCTGCTCTGCTCGGATACAGTCAGCAGGAAAGGAGTTCTTTCGCAATAAGGGCTGAGGGAAAGGATTATGCAACTAATAATATTTCAACATTAAGTTCCGCAGTTACTCCTACAGCTGCAAATTCATCTAAATCGGCGTCCGGCTTATCTTCTACATTTGCGAGGCTGGGCTATTCTTATGCCGACAAATATTTGTTTGAGCTGACCGCCAGACGGGATGGTTCTTCCAGATTCGGCGAAAACCGGAGGTACGTGTTATTTCCGGCCATCTCGGGTGCATGGAGAATATCCAAAGAGAACTTTTGGAAAGAGTCTTCCGTGGTGAATGACCTGAAGCTAAGGGGCAGTGCCGGGAAAACAGGTAACCAGGATATCGAAGATTACATCGCCCAGGGGCAGTATGCCACTACCGGAAGCTATATCGGCCAGAGCGGCATTTATATGAGTATCATTCCCAATCCTGATCTTACCTGGGAAACAACGGTTCAATATAACGGAGGGCTCGACATTTCGCTCTTCAACTCAAGGATCACGCTTAGCGCAGATGCCTATGTGAAAAAAACCTCTAATTTATTATTGAAAGTTGAGTTGCCGAACACTTCCGGTTTTAGCAATGTATTGAAAAATATAGGATCGACGGAGAATAAGGGTCTGGAATTTAACCTGAATACAATCAATATTGACAAGAAGGACTTTTCATGGAGCACTAATTTTAATCTTTCCCTCAACAGGAATAAAGTAACCAAATTGAACGATGGGGTAAGTAATATCCTGGTTGGCAGCGGTCAGGGTTTATCAGGCTCTCTTGTATCATACAGCATTATCCAGGTTGGAAAACCCATAGGGAGCTTATATGGATGGAGACAGTCAGGCGTATACCAGTATTCTTCAGATAATGCCACAAACAAGACCACC
>JBQGEO010000451.1:0-2774 GCA_052039655.1 Pararcticibacter sp. | reverse complement strand
TTAAACTCCGTAGGCGTACACCCGTACTTCGATTTAAACGCAGTCGAAAAATAATTGGGATTTGCTAAGCCGATCATGTATGTCACTTCCGCAATTGAATAATCATCATTTGCCAGGAGATACTCTGCTTTTTTCATTCTGCGGTTCAGGATGTAATCAGAAACACTATAGCCCAGGAGTGCCTTAACCTTCCGGTATAGCTGCACCCTCGACACCCCGATCTCTTTGCAGATATCGTCTACACTAAATTTGTCATTAGACAAGTTCTGCTCTATAATCCCATTAAAATCATTAATAAACTTCCTGTCAAGGCTTTTGGGAAGAGCCAATTTCTCAGCCCCGCTAATATCACTTGTAAAATGCTCCTTCAGTTTGATCCTGTTCCTGATCAGATTCTGAATGCTGGCTAGTAGAAAATCGAAATTGAATGGCTTCGTAATATACAGGTCAGCCATGGCATTTATGCCCGAAATTTGCTGTTCAATGCTGTTCTGCGCCGTCAGAAGGATAACCGGGATGTGCGATGTCTTAAAATCAGACTTCAGTTTTTCACACAAGCTCTTCCCCGACAGTTCAGGAATAACCACATCCGACAATATGAGATCGGGCACCCATTGAAACGCAAGGTTCAAAGCCGCAGGACCGTTACCGGCAGTATATACCTCGTAATGCTCCCTGAGCTTTTCTTCCAGGTATTGCAACAGATCTTCGTTATCTTCAACAAGCAGGATAGAAAATTCTTTAGGAGCAGCCAAAGCATCACTTTTCTTTACAGAAGGCACCGGATCAAAGTCGGCTGTATAGAGTTTCGACTGCTGCTCCAGATCACCCGCATCACCCTGCATCGTTACTTTTTCCTCCGCACTCAGATGCCCGCTTCCCAATGGCAGACGAACTGTAAAAACCGAGCCGTTCCATTTTTCACTTTTTACTTCAATCATTCCCTGGTGCAGACGGACGATCTCACGGGAGAGAGACAAGCCGATTCCAGACCCTATCGTTGGCGTATGATCAGCCTGGTAAAACTGGTTAAAGAGCTGCCCCGTTTCTGCCGGGCTCATGCCAATACCATTATCCTCCACTGCCACACATGCATAGCCCTCTCCATCCTGCCAGATGCGGACATATACGAGCCCTTTATCCCGGGTAAATTTCAGCGCATTCGATATCAGGTTAAAAAACACCTTATCAAGCATCTGAGTATCGAACCAAACCTTCATCTCACGATCCTGCGAAATACAATTCAGCTGCACATCAAGCTTTTTAGCATGATGCCGGAAGCTCTCTGCAATTTCCCTGACATAAGCAACCAGGTCGTTTTCAGAAGCTTTGATCTTCTGTTTATCATATTCAATCTTCCTGTAATCCAGCAGCTGGTTCACCAGCTTTAAAAGACGAAAGGCATTTTTCCGGATGATCTGGATATTCTTTCCCCCCTCCGGCATCCGGTCCTGTTTCAGCAAATCATCTACCACCGAGAGCATTAAGGTAAGAGGCGTGCGAAACTCATGGGATATATTCGTAAAAAAGTTCAGCTTCGCTTCCGCAGCCACTTTTGCTTTCTCAGACATTTCAACCAGCTGGGTCCGCTGCGCCAGGATCTCCATGTTCTTAGCCTCCAGGCTCTTATTGATCTTCCGGTTTTCCATCAGTGAGAATGACGCCAGTCCCCCCAGCACGATCGTTAAGACGAGTGTGATCACCAGGATATTCAACACCACCTGCTGACTGTTATAAACGGCCCTTTGTTCTTCCAGCAGCGCCTGCTGTCTTTCTATATCTTTCTGCTGACTGTTGATCTTGTTCCACTGCATCTTCATTAACTGCACATTGGAAGAATCGATCACCAGCGACTGCATGTTATTTTCCCGGATGAATGGCTCTTTATTGAGAATACGGAAAGCCGTAACAATAGCCTCTTTACCGCCTGTAGGATACAGCAGACTAGCATTCAGCACCTTGCCCGCCACCATTTCCAGGCCACCACCGGTACCGGGCAGCGCATCCACCCCAATCACCTTCACCGACCCCGACAGGTTTAATTTATTCAGGACATGCCTGGCACCAGCCGCCATCACATCATTCTGCGCAAAAATATAGCCTGCATCCTTTAGCTGCTCCCTGATCTGCCAAAGCTGTTTCTCGGCATGTTCTTTCAACCAGTTGCCGTACACTTTCGCTCTCAGATGAACATTTTTGTTGTCCCTGATAACCTCAGTCAGGCCCCTGTCCCGTTCTATGGCGGGAGATGAACCGGGCAGCCCCATCACTTCGATCAGGTTAACCGGGGTGGTAGCCTGAGAGGAAATATACTGCCCGGCAATTTTGCCTACCTGGTAGTTGTCGGCACCTACGTACGAAGTATACAGCGGCGAGGCTGTTTTCCGGTCTATGATAATCACGGGAATTCCCCGGTTATAGACTTCTTCCACAATGGGCGTTAAGGGCCTGGCTTCATTAGGAGAGATGATCAGGAGATCAATGCCTTTATCAAGCAAACGCCTGACCTGCCGGATCTGCTGTGCACTATTTCCACCCGCATCTTCATAGATAAAATTCGCTCCGGGGTGCAGGGAGAGCTCCATTTTCATCTCCTCCAGCATTGTTCTTCTCCACAGATCCGATCCCACACACTGGGAAAAGCCGATCGTAAACTTTACTTTTTTGTTATCCTGCCTGCAACCCGGCAGCAAAAATGCTATCAGCATGATCCACCAGACACCCGCACCGTATAACCGCATCTTCGACGTTGTCATCAACATAAACTTTAAAAA
>JBQGEO010000450.1:0-4550 GCA_052039655.1 Pararcticibacter sp. | reverse complement strand
GTATGAGGAGAGACATGTGTAAATGATTTTCAGACTTGACGATAAAGATATTGCTTTTCCCCCTCCTGAGCTTGCAGAGGAAGACGGGTTACTGGCCGTAGGTGGAGATTTGTCGCCCGCCAGGTTACTGAAGGCATATAGCTCCGGGATATTTCCCTGGTATTCAGAGGAGACACCCGTATTATGGTATTCACCCCATGAACGTTTTGTATTATATCCTGAAAAGCTCCGCATCTCTAAAAGTATGCGGCAGGTACTCCGGTCGGAAAAATACAGGGTTACACTGGATCAGGCGTTCGAAGACGTGATTGAGGCTTGCAGTACAGTCACACGGGAAGGCCAGGACGGCACCTGGATCACTCAGGAAATGAAAGAGGCCTATACCAGGCTTCATACACTGGGCTTTGCGCATTCAGTAGAAGTGTGGGAGAATGAAGAACTTGCCGGTGGCCTTTATGGCGTATCCATGGGCCGGGTCTTCTGCGGCGAAAGTATGTTCAGCAGAAAGAGCAATGCCTCAAAAACAGCTCTTGCCTGGCTCTGCCAGAACAGCAACTATACATTAATAGACTGCCAGGTTTACACTGAACATCTCGGGAGTATGGGTGCAGAGATGATCTCCAGGGAGGCCTATATGGCGTATCTAGTTTAAGATCTCCTTGATATCCTCCGCAGTCAGGGACTTCACAAAACTTTCTTCTGTGGTGATCAGTGATTCCGCGACCGAGCGTTTTCTGTTTTGAAGTGCCACGATCTTCTCTTCTACACTATCCTTGGTAATGAACTTGTAGATAAATACATTCTTCGTCTGCCCTATCCGGTGCGTACGGTCAATCGCCTGCTGCTCCACTGCCGGATTCCACCACGGATCAAGCATGAACACATAGTCGGCCTCGGTAAGATTTAGTCCAACGCCTCCTGCTTTCAGGGAGATAAGAAAAAGCTTGATCCCGCTGTTCTTCTGAAACTCTTCCACTACTTCACCACGGTTTTTAGTAGCACCATCCAGGTAAACATAGGGTACCCCCTCCTTATCGAGATACTTACGGTACAGATCCAGCTGCTTTACAAACTGGGAAAATACCAGCACTTTATGCCCTTCGGCGAGAACATTTTCAAGGGTATGAATCACATTCTCAAACTTTCCCGACTCGCCCTCATACTGGCTATCGATCATCTGGGGATGATTGGCGATCTGCCGAAGCTTTGTCAGCCCCTGCAGTACCTGTATCTGCGAACGCTGAAAAGTGCCGTCTTCAAGCGTCCGGAGAAGTTCATTCCGGTATTCCGATTTGGTCTTTTCGTAATACTCGGCCTGCTCCTCACACATCCTGCAATAAAATATCTGTTCTGTTTTTTCAGGCAACTCTTTCGCTACCTGCCCCTTTGTTCTCCGCAGCACGAACGGCTTAATGATAGCCTGCAGCTTCTTTGCCTTCTCCTCATCCTTCTTTTTCTCAATAGGGTTAACAAAACTGTCCTGGAAAAAGTGCCGGCTCCCCAGCAGCCCTGCATTGATAAAAGACATCTGTGTCCAGAGGTCATTCACAGAATTCTCAACAGGCGTACCGCTCAGGATAAGCTTATGTTTCGATTTTAGCTTCCTGACCGCTTTATAGGCTTTTGAATCCGGGTTTTTGATATTCTGGCTTTCATCCAGGATAATATAGTTGAAATAAAGATGCTCCATCAGTTCTGCATCCACACGTGTAATACCGTAAGTGGTAAATACAACATCATACTGCATAAACAGCTCAACCTCTTTATTTCTAAAAGTACCGGTATGTACCAGGGTGTTCAGATCGGGGGCAAACTTTACTGCCTCATTCAACCAGTTATAGATAAGCGAAGTGGGCATTATAATAAGAGAAGTCGACCGCTTTCCTTCTTCCAGATCCTCTTCTTTGATCTTTTGAAGAAGGGCAAGAGTCTGTACCGTTTTCCCAAGCCCCATATCGTCAGCCAAACACCCTCCGAAGTTATACTTCCTTAAAAAGTGAAACCAGTTATAACCTGCCTTCTGGTAAGCCCTAAGCTCTCCTTTAAAGTTCAGGGGAACCGCAGTTTGCTCGATCTCCTCAAAATCGGACAGATTTTTAAGCTTCCGGTCTATTGTCAGAGAAGCCAGTTCACTGTCAGCAAAATCGGCGATCAGCCCAATATGATGTTTCTTCAGGCGAAGCTCGCCATGTGTCTTGTCGGTAAAACTCAGCAGGCTGCCGTAGCGGGAAAACCATTCCTCCGGTATAATGGCAACCTCTCCGGACGGGAGAATAAACTCCCTTACCTTGTTAAGAATGTGGTGCCGCAGATCAATAAAAGGAATCGTGAACGGGCCGAAGCGAACCACCGCTTTCAGGTCGAACCAATCATTATTCTCCTCAATTTCAAGGTTAACATTGCTGTGTCCGAACAGGAAGCGCTTGCCTCCTTCCTGCTGCTCTATTACAAAGCCTTTCTCCACCAGGGCATCATGATGGGCGTTCAGCCAGTTGATGACAGTGAAGGAAGGGTCATCATCCGGCACTCTGGGTGCTTCCAGCTGAACGAACAGGCCGCCTGTATTGCGGAGGCCAAGACTGAGTAACTCCTCAAGTTTCGCTTTTTCTCTATCTATGGACCGCTTTATTCTGTGGAAAATGTAATTATCTTTATCTTTTTCCATCCTGACCGAAACCTTCCGGTCATTTCCGGCAGAGAACACGTACGTTCCGTAACGGAAATAAAGCTGGAGCTGGGAATACCCCTCCGGAACAAATATCACCTTCAGTACAGGAACAGCGTCAAATTTCTCCGTGTTGATCACGAATCCCTCTGCGTAAACGTGATGTTTCTCGATCAGAGGCGCCACAAAGCGCTCGAAATAAGCATTCTCCGCAGTTTTGGGGATTGAGATATATCTCTTATTAAGAAAAGGCTGAAGTTTTTTTCCCTCCAGGTCTCCCTCAAAATAGTAAAGGACATCTTCAAGAAGGAGCCACGCAGGATCGTTACAGATAATCTGCGCATCTCTAAACATGAATTCAATCCGGATCCCCTGATATTTTATCGTAGGGAAGTAGCGGGTCTCCTCATCGTTCCTTCTGAAGTGAAACAACACCGTGGCAGCTTCCGAGGCTATGGATAACTGCCGCTCCACCGGCCATCCTTCCTTGCTCATAAGATAAAATGGTTTATCATGAAGCAGGGCAAGAGCCTCAATTACCCTTCTTTCTATCTTGGGACGTATTGCCTGATGCAATTTGTCATCATATATCTTGCTGAAGAACTCAAGAGGACGGATCGGTTTTTTATAATAACGTTTGATGATATGCCCCTGTTCCGTTTCCTCAAGAAGCTTAATCAGCTTTAGATCCGTTTCATCCAGAGCCGCTGAAAATTCTTTGGCAGTATTCGTAAAAAGACGCTGATGCGTGAGAGAAAAATCGCCGTCGGGATTTAACTGAACAACATGTGGCTCAATTAAAAATCCAAGGTATTCATGCCTGCACAGAGAATATACAACTTTATATGGTTTCGAACTTTCAACCCTCAACATTGACAAATGGCTCAATAAAGTTATTTAAGATGTCGCCTAAAAGGGGATAAACATAAGCAGAATTATAGCGAATTCAAAATGGTGGCGCTTGCAGGCAATCCAAAATATGTATTATATTTGCCGCGTCTTAAGGGGTGCCTTGTTTGAAGAAAACGCAAATCCGCTTTTCTCCGACACAAAAAAAGGCTGAGATCATACCCACCGGCAGAAGTACGTTAAGAACGAAACTTCATGTCGGGCACCTGATCCGGATAATGCCGGCGTAGGGATGGTAAAAGTTAAAAAAATGTACGTGACCCTTGCGTACACTATGTTTAACTAGTTTTTAAAATTTAAGTGAGAAAAAACATTCTGATCGTCTTCTTGACGATTCTGATGCCTTATGTCGCATCAGCCCAATTCTCCGTTAAAGGGAGGATCACCGACAACCATTCACAGCAGCCATTACCAGGAGCCAGCGTTCTGATTGGCAATCTTTCAACCTCCGCGAATTCTTCCGGCGAATTCAGCATTGGCAACCTGAAACCGGGTTCTTATCCCGTCAGGGTACGCTATATCGGATACAGGGAGGTAAATCAGACTGTTAAAGTATCGGGGAACGAAACACTCAACATCCAGTTGTCGCCGAACAACTTTGTTACCGACGAGGTAATTGTAAAAGCCACCCGGGCTGGTGAAAATGCGGCCACCACTTATCGTAACATCGGCCGGGAAGAGCTGGCGAAAAACAACCTGGGACAAGACCTTCCATACCTGCTGAATCAGACTCCCTCCGTAGTGGTCAGTTCTGATGCAGGCACGGGAATCGGCTACACCGGGATCAGGATCAGGGGAAGTGATGCAACCCGCATAAATGTTACCCTCAACGGAATCCCTCTGAACGATGCCGAAAGCCAGGGCGCTTTCTTTGTAAACCTGCCTGATTTTGCATCTTCAGTAGATAATATTCAGATTCAGAGAGGGGTTGGCACTTCCACAAACGGCGCAGCAGCTTTCGGGGGGAGTTTGAATG
>JBQGEO010000449.1:0-12228 GCA_052039655.1 Pararcticibacter sp. | reverse complement strand
TTGGCAGTTTGCTGGTCTTGATTTTTTTTGAAAGTGCAGATAGTTCATCGCCGGTGTAACTGGAGGTATAAAGTTTTTCTTTTCCATGCAGCCGGTAATACAACAGTTCGGTATTGGCAACCACTGTATCTGGTAAGGTTGGATGGCTCATTCCGCAAAACGTAATGTTTTTTTCTGCCAGGCTATTGAACACAGTTTCAGACCACCATGTCGGATGCCGGAATTCGAGTACATTCAGGAATGAAGGGTCGATGTTGTTCATTATCTTTTGCAAACGTTCTTCTGTGTAAGAGAATTTTGGTGGCATTTGAAACAGGACGCATCCCAATTTTCCTCCAAGGCCGTTTCTCACTGTTGTGTAAAAGTCGGAAAGCATATCGGTGGTTCCTGAAAATTGCTTATAGTGCGTTATAGCCCGGGGTGCCTTAATCGCAAACCTGAACGTGTCAGGACTTTTTTTATACCAGTTTTGTAAAAAAGACAGTTGAGGAAACCTGTAGAATGTGACGTTTAGCTCGAGGGTATTAAAGAACTGGCAATAGTAATCGAACCATTTAGTCTGTGGAAGCCCATCGGGATAGAAAGAACCTTTCCAGTGTTTGTAGTGAAATCCTGAGCATCCAATATACCAATCCATCCGTCAGAAAATTTGCGAACAAATGGAGAACGTTTTCCTGAAAGAATGGTTTGTTGATATTACAACCAGTTTTTCTTTTTAAAGTACATTAGTGTTAAAGCTGATGAGAGGATCATGAGAAGGATTGCAAAGGCGTATCCCCAGCCCCAGTCAAGTTCGGGCATAGCCTTAAAATTCATTCCATACACACTGGCTATAAGTGTGGGGGGCATAAATGCGACGGTTGCCACCGTAAAGATCTTAATAATGTGGTTTTGTTCGATGTTTACGAATCCCATGAAAGTATCCTGAAGGTATTCCAATCTTTCGAAAGCAAACTTATTGTGTTCTAGTATTGAGCTTATATCGCGGATCATGATCCTTAAGACAGCCATGTATTCCTCAGGGAAACTACTACTTTTCATTAATGCAGATATCAGACGTTGTTTGTCGATAATGTTTTCCCTCAGAGACATTGTTTCGTTCTGAAAAGATGAAATCTGAATAAGGATCTCTTCATCAGATCTTTTCTTTCTCAGGATGAGCTGCTGATTTAGTTCGGCAATATGCCGGGCGAGTCCTTCAATCAGATCGGCATCATGGTCAATGGATGTTTCAAGCAGGGTGAGCAGAATCTGGTATCCGTTAATATATGATGCGGGACTTGCTTTTATTCTTTTTACGGATTCGCTAAAAGTCTTCAGATCATCGTCGCGGTAGGTGAAAAGAATGCCTTTCTCCAGAATGATAGACACCGGGCAGTAGGCAAATCCTTTTTCTCTCATTGAAAGAAAATTGGAATTTATAACCAGTTCGTCTTCTACTTCGCTGAACCTGGAAGAGCTCTCAATTTCCTGAGATTCTTCTTCCGACGAGTACTTAATATCGAAGTATGTTTCGATGGTGACCTTTTCCTCTACGGTCGGGTCCTGAAGGTCAACCCAGATCATGCTTTCCATAGGTATGTCTCTCAGTGCCTCAAGGTCGCTCTCTTTGGCAAGTCTGCGGTCTTTTTTATAATAGATTCTCAGCATATTTATAGTCTAAGCGAGTGTGCCCTTAATTTATTGTTGAGTTGGTGCTGTGGCTTCGCTGTTATTCCCCTTTTCAAGGATACCTGCAAGGGTTAGCAGCTTGATCCAGATTCAAAGTTACAACATAGCAAATAAGTGTGAAATCCTAAAAACTGTTTTATAATCGTATCTTTGTTCTTTGGTTTAATACCTGTGAAGCTGAAATGATCAGCAGCTCTTCCTTAGTAAATGATATGAATGTTGATTTTGGGTTTAAGACGTATAATAACTACGGGGCTTATCTTAAGAATAAGTACGAGGGGAAACGAGTATTCAAAATAATCGTGGACGGAGGATTTACCTGTCCTAACCGCGACGGGAGCAAGGGATACGGCGGCTGTTCTTATTGTAATGTTGATTCCTTTACTCCTGAATTATCAAGAAAGCTGCCTACGGTGAGAGAACAGGTGGAAAAAGGGATGGAGCGGGCGATAAACGGGTATGCAGCCGAGAAGTTTATTATTTATTTTCAGCCTAATACGAATACTTACGCCCCGGCTCATTATTTGAAAATGATGTATGATGAGGCCTTAAGTATTGCTCCCGGCAATGTTGTAGGGCTGGCAGTTGGTACCCGGCCTGATTGTATTGATCAGGAGAAAGTGGCTCTGCTGGAAAGTTATGTGGAGAAAGGTCTTGATGTTGACCTTGAAATGGGCATGGAGTCTATATACAACGATACCCTTCAGAGGATTAACAGGGGATGTACCCACGAGGAGCTGGAATTGGCCTTAGGTCTGGTTAAGGATTCTTCACTGGATGTATGTGTTCATACCGTTTTTGGTTTTCCCTGGGAAACGAAGGATATGATGTTGCGGTATGCGGAAGAGATAAACCGTTTTCCGCAGATCAAATTTGTAAAATTGCATCAATTATATGTAGTAGAGGGTTCTATAATGGGCGTTCAATATAAAAGGAATCCTTTCAAGTTGTTTACGCTAGAGGAATATACGGATTTCCTTGCGGCCTTTATCCCGCTTCTGCGACCTGATATTATCATACAAAGACTTTTCGGGATCTCGGATTACGATCTTCTCATTGCTCCCAACTGGGGGTTGAAGAAGTCTGGTATCCAGTCCTATATTGACAAGGAGCTTGAGAGGAGGGGTATTTTTCAGGGGAGTGCCTTAGCTCCGGTGAATTACGGAAAATAATAATCTGCTTTCTGATTGTTCTTCTGGTCTTAACCTTACCAGAGCTCCGGCAGATCTTAGCATTCTTCTCCGGATGCGTTTTGGTCTTGTTGTGCTTTGCTATGATTTGATTCTTATTCCTTTCTTTTTGGTTATTAATCTGCTTAATTATTCTTGTGGCGTGGTTTTCTGACGTAATTCTCTTTCTTTTCACGTCTGTTTATTGTTTTATTTGAATTTTAATCGGTTTTTATTGACGATATTGTAATTTTATGTATAAAAAAATTGCTTTTTTGTTTTTTTGTTGTTATGTTTATGATATTAATCAGAGTTTTTAATTTATTTATTGCTAATCTGTCTTTTTATTGTGTATGAAACAGCTTTATCTAGTTATTTTATTTTGCTTTGAGTTTTTTTCAGGTCTTTTTTTTGATTTTTATACCGTTAAAAAAGGCGGGTGGCCTTAATTTGTGTTTTTAATTAGGTTTTAGCAGTGGTGGCAATAGTGCGGTTCTTTCAGGAGTGTAATCAATGAATTAATTAATCAATCGACCTTATTTAGTAACTAACGACCATGACAAAAATTTTAAAGAAATTCTGCGTACTGTTTTTGCTGTCTTTTTTTGTAAGCTATGTATCTGCACAGGATACGACATCCAGTTCTCCTCTTCAGATTTCCGGATCCGCTGATGCTTATTATAAGTATGACTTTGCTGGTTTAAAAGGGGGGGCGGGGAATATTCCAACTTCTTTTGCAAGTGAAAATAATTCTGTATCGCTTGGTATGATAGATATTATGCTGAAAAAAGCGACCGGGAAGGCGTCGTTTGTTGGTGAGGTGTCTTTTGGTCCACGCGGGCAATATCAGTCGCTTTTAAACTCTAACGGAACCTATGATGAAAGTCCTGGAGAGGCAAGCAATAGTTTTCATATTCAGAATCTGTATATGACCTATGCATTTACTGAGAAGTTTTCTATGACGGCAGGGTATATGGGGACTTTTGTGGGATATGAGGTTATATCTCCTGTTGGGAATTTTAATTATTCTACATCTTATTTGTTTACAAACGGGCCTTTTCAGAATGCTGGAATAAAGGCCAATTATGCGATATCTGACAAAGTTGGGGTGATGATTGGGTTGTTCAATGATTGGAATCTTTATCAGGATTTTAATGGGGTTTCGGATTTTGGTGCGCAATTATCTCTGAGTCCAGTGGAGGGTTGGAGTGCTTATCTGAATGTAATAACCGGGCCTACATCGGGAACTGAATTTGATTTGACAACTGCTTATCAGCTTACGAAATCTTTTAAGCTTGGTCTTAATGCGGCAGATTATTCCAAGCCTAATGAGGATGATGGTGGTTTCTCGGGGGTAGCCTTGTATCCTCAGTATGCATTTTCTGATTCGTTTGCTCTTGGGGTGCGTGGCGAATATTTTAAACGTAAGGATGTTGTTGTGGGAGGGGTGACAGAGGCTGGTACAAAAGTGACAGCTTTTACCTTGTCGGGGAATATTAAAGCCGGCGGTTTGACTGTTATTCCGGAGTTAAGGCTGGATCGGGATTCAGCTGAGGCATTCCTCAAAAATAACAATGGAGATATGACAAAATCAGCTTCTCAGTTCTCTTTAGCATTGGTATATGCGTTTTAGTGTTTGTTGTGATTCTGGTGGTCTTTTAAAGATGTTTTAAGATACTAATTAGGTTTAGTGTTGTTAAGAGGGTTTGAATTTTGTTTCGGCCCTCTTTTTTTTGTGTTTTTCTTGGTTTGTTTGGTTTTTAGTGAGTGTTTTTTTGTGGTTTTTGTGTTTATTGGGAGAATTTCGTAAAATAAATTTCATTTTTACTTTAAAAAACGTTTATTTTTGTAATAACAGCATTTTAAACCAATAAAAAGTATTGATATGAGTAAAAGTTTAGTAAAGCAAACGGTTCCGTTCCTTCTTCTGCTGGCAGCGGCCTGCGTATCTATTTTCATTCCTTCTTTGCCTCACTTTGACGATGGCGGCAAAATTTACAATGGTGCAGATATTGCCTGGGTTCTTGTTTCCACCGCTCTCGTGTTTTTAATGACACCAGGCCTTGCATTTTTCTATGGAGGAATGGTGCATCGCAAAAACGTTTTGTCGACTATGATAAAAAGCGTTGTTGCTGCGGGGATCGTCACTGTTTTATGGATCGTTGTCGGCTTTAGTCTTGCCTTTGGAGATTCTATTGGTGGGATAATAGGAAATCCGGCGACTCATTTGTTTTTTAAGGGAGTAAATTCCGGAAGCCCGTGGCCCGGAGCCCCTACCATTCCTTTTACGCTTTTTTCAGTATTTCAGCTGATGTTTGCGATCATTACTCCGGGCTTAGTGGTTGGTGCTGTTGCCGGCAGGATCCGCTTTACTTCTTATATTACATTTATAGCGCTCTTCTGTTTATTTGTATATGCTCCGCTTGCTCATTGGAGCTGGCATCCGTCTGGTTTTCTTTTTAAGATGGGAGCGCTTGATTTTGCAGGTGGGACAGTTGTGCATATATCAGCAGGATGTGCGGCCCTGGCAGGAGCGTTGGTTTTGAAGCAGAGGAGAGCTCATCTTGAAAAGAAAGAGGTTCCTCCGGCGAATATCCCGTATGTCCTTATTGGTACAGGATTGCTGTGGTTTGGATGGTTTGGGTTTAATGCCGGATCAGCATTGGGGGCGAATGCCCTGGCTGTTTCAGCTTTCGCTACTACAAATACTGCGGCGGGGGCTGCCGGACTTGCATGGATGTTCTTCGATGTAATAAAAGGGAAAAAACCGTCGGTGCTTGGATTCTGTATCGGAGCCGTTGTTGGGCTCGTCGCAATAACTCCTGCTGCCGGATTTGTAGCAATTCCGCAAAGTATCTTTATTGGATTTATAGCCGCCATCATCTCCAATGTAGTGGCTCATAAGATCACTAATTCAAAAATTGATGATACGCTGGATGTATTCGCCTGTCATGGTTTAGGCGGAATGGTTGGGATGCTTCTTACGGGGATCTTTGCAACCAAATCTGTCAACGGTGCTGGTGCAGATGGATGGTTTTACGGAAATCCTGAATTCTTTTTTACCCAGCTTAAAGCAATGGCGATAGCTGTGACATATAGCTTTACTGTTTCATATGTAATTTTTAAAGTGATAAACCTGATTCAGCCGCTCCGGGTTTCACAGGAAGAGGAAGAGCTTGGCCTTGACGCTACCCAGCATAATGAAAAGTACATGCAGGGTACTTTGCTGGTGACAAAGAACGGCGTGCTGGCTGAAGATGAGGAGATGATAAGAGACGGGGAAGAACTGTAACTAGTCGGTATATTTACAAACAATAAGCTTTAGCCTGGGTTTTAGTAAAACTAAGACACATGCTAAAGCTTATTTGCTTTATAAATATCTTATCTTTGTGAAAGATTCAGTTTTGTATTGTCTGGGCATAATAAATAATAAGTGGTTGTAACAGGGGGGAGGTGCTCTTAATGGAGCTTTCTTTTGCCCGTACATTGTTTAGAGATAATGTTTTCATTCTTTTCACGAAAATCTGTAGTTAAAAACCTTGAATGGATGGGTGTAGACATGCATTCTCATCTTATTCCCGGTATAGACGACGGATCGCCAGATGCTTCGACTTCTGCGGGATATATAAAAGAGCTTCATGAACTTGGAATCGAAAAGTTTATTTGTACACCCCATGTTTTTATGGAGGTTTATCCCAATAGTATTGAAACTATAAATCCTGCTCTTAGTGCTTTAAAAAATGAACTGAAGAATCATCACTTGAATGTGGAGGTATCGGCAGCGGCAGAATATATGCTGGATCCTGATTTTGATAAGCTGCTCGAGGAGAAAAAACTACTTTGCTTGAAGGATAAATACGTGCTGGTAGAGATGTCTTATCAGGTTGAAACCCGGAATATTGAAAAGTATATTTTTGATCTGAATATAAATGGCTATAAGCCTGTTCTCGCTCATCCGGAAAGATATATTTATTATCATAATAGTTATCAGCAATATCACAAATTGCGGGAACGAGGCTGTCTTATGCAATTGAATCTTCTTTCGTTGTCGGGTTATTATGGCAAATCCGTTCGCCAGGTTGCTCTTAGTCTGTTACAGGATAAGCTGATTGATTTGTGCGGAACGGACTTGCATCACAGGCGTCATTTGGATATTTTGAAAAAGTTTGTCCTAAGTGGAACAGCCGGTAAGATTTTGAAAGATTATCCTGTGAAGAACAGGGATCTGTTGTTTTGAGTGTCCAATAAATTTCTGAAATTATAAGTTTGAATTCTTTTTGTAATTTCGTGTTTATTATAATGTTTTGCTTAATGTGTAATTTTATATGTGGTATTAGGGGTTAATTTATCCACAGCAGGTACAAGTAATTCCACGATATGGTTTTTGACGGAAAGATCCATATTTATATAAGCAGCCCGCCGGCAATCAAATAAAAAATAATACTATAACCTTTATAATGAAACCGGCGTAAAACAAAATCTGAGGCGGCTTGTGTCTAATACTCATAATCATTCCGTATTTTTACTCGCTTTTAAGCTTCTTCTTTTAGTTATCAATAGTGCGGTTCCAGGGATAACGACGTTAAATAGTAAATTTAAGTTCTGGCAGAATAAGAATATAGAATAAATGATAGTTGAAACGAATAAGGACGTGCAGCATGTAATTGCAATTAATGGAGAGCCTCATATTGTTAATATAAGGGAGTTTGAGGCGTTTTTAAAGCAGTGTGAGCAGTTTATGTCTGTGGACAGCAGCGGTATAGATACAATGGTTCAGATAATTTCAGATAACTTGCTGGACGGGGCACCAGCAGGGACGACAATAGAAGAGTTGCGTCCTCAGCTTAAATTTATCAGGGAAGTAGGTTTTCTGCTAAAGAATCTCGCTACTCCCCTGATAAATCAACTCTAATCCTGTACCTTCAGTTGGTTACATTACGTATTTGTGTTGCTGTTACTTTCATCGGCTGATGGCCGGGGAGTAGTGGACTGCGATGAACTTTCAATGCAGTTTAGCAATAGTTTGTTGTATCTCTCAAGGAGATCAATATACTTGTCTTTCCACATACAGGTATTTTGATTGATTGAAGAGGTGTTTTCTGATTTTCCGGAATTTTCAATTGATGATGAGATATTTGTTTGTTTTTCTTTGTTGAACAATTCGGGAAACTCGCCGGAAAAGTCGTAGTTCAATACGTGTCCAATGCGGTAGATGATCTCCGCCTTCAAATGTTTCTGATTGAACCAATTGTAAACAGAGCGTCTGTTTACCTTTGTCAGGCGGGCCAATTCGCTAATGCTATAGCCGTTTCGCCTTATTATCCGTTCAACTATTTGCCCATGGTGCTGATTCATATAAAAGTAAATGTACTTAGTCCGTTTCCGGAGATGCAGGTCAGTTATTGAATTGCTAGTGTTTGATAATTAGTTGAATTTCGCATTGTTATTGAGCTGGTATCGGTTTTTATTTTAGCCATCAAAGCACAGTCAAGTTGTTTAATTACTATCAGAACCCTTTTCCCCTGAACCTCGAGCACTGCACCATGCTGGTCAAAAAAGATGCCATCATTAAAGGTTACCTGATCACCAATATTGAGATTCCTGAGACTCACTGATTCTATATCGGAATATTGGGAAACGAACTTTTGGATTTTTTCAATGTCAGTTGACGGGACAACCGCTGGTTTATTTGAGAAGTTTATAAAATTGATGACTCCCGTCGTTTGAAGTACTTTGGATTGCTCCTGGTTGTTTATTTTAACAAATACATAGGAGTTAAACAGGGGAAGTTCAACTTCTTTCATTCGATCTGCCCATTTTCTTCGTGTCCTTACTGATGGGCAATAACTTTCAATGTTTTGTTGTTTAAGTAGTTGATCTACTTTTTTCTCGTACTTTGACCTGGTATAAATAACCAGCCATTCCGAGCGTTCTGTTGGTAAAAATCTTTTATTCATGTGAGAGCGATGAGTAACGTTAATCGAAAATAGAAAATAATATGGCACATCTGAGTGGCACTGACCATTATGTATATTACTATGTGAATATATGTGAAATTTACACTGGCCGTGTGAGAACAGTAATTATAGCCTTATAAAGATGCTGAAACTCTATTTTATTCTGCGAATATCAAGGAGTATAACATATGAAGTATGCCCTTCTTTCTTTTAGTGAGGTGATGTTTCTCAATGTTGCACATTAGTTTACGTTTTTTTACCAATACTTCTTTCCTTCTTTTGAATTTTGATTGTCTGCACTACTTTTAGCAAAAAAAATCCGGGCTATCCATGCCCGGTTTTTGGGGTTGAAAATAAGTTTATTTATTTTTTAGAAAAGGGTGCCGCTGTAAGTGGAGTGGCGGAGCTTTTACGGTTTCTAATACTGTTAAGTTGTGATAACTGCATGGTTTTCTAATGTTAGTTTTATTTGTTATTGTCTTTACTTAACTATTTAACCCTGCGGGTTGGTTATAATAGTACCCCGATATTCTTCTATCCAAATCATATTTACAGCTTGTTTGCAATCCTGTTTAAGCAGAATACATATAAATTCCAAATCTTAAGAAAATGAAAGCAGTTATACTTGCAGGGGGGTATGGGACCCGAATTAGTGAAGAAAGTGGAGTAAGACCAAAGCCAATGGTTGAAATTGGAGGTAAACCAATCCTCTGGCATATCATGAAGATTTATTCATGCCATGGCATTAATGACTTCATTATTTGTTGTGGTTACAAAGGGCATGTCATTAAAGAGTATTTCTCGAATTATTTCCTTAATAATTCGGATATCACCTTTGACATGAGGAATAATAACCTTACCGTTCACCGGACCAATTCAGAACCCTGGAATGTTACCCTGGTTAATACAGGGTATAATACTATGACAGGGGGCAGGTTGAAAAGGGCAAAAGAATATATTGGCGATGAAACGTTCTGTATGACCTATGGAGACGGATTAAGTGATATAGATATCAGTGAGCTCATTAGTTTTCATCATTTACAGGGAAATTCAGCAACACTTACAGCTGTTCAGCAACCCGGCCGTTTCGGTGCATTTAATCTTGGGGTTTCAGAGACAAAAATTGAGCATTTTCAGGAGAAGCCAGAGGGTTCGGACATGCCGTGGATAAACGGTGGTTTTTTCGTTTTAGAACCTTCCGTTTTCGACTATATAGAGGGAGATCAAACCGTTTGGGAACACCAGCCGCTTGAAACCCTTGCCCGGATGGGGCAGTTGTCTGCATTCAGACATTCGGGCTTCTGGCAACCCATGGACACATTGAGAGATAAGAATGTGCTGGAAGGGCTATGGAATGATGGAATGGCACCATGGCATGAAGAAGCCATTATGAGGAACCGGGTCCGGTTAAATGAATTTTAAATATTTGAGGCTATAGATAATAAAACATTCGCTTTTTTGTTATGAAAATTTTGATAACAGGCAACATGGGCTATGTTGGACCCGCTGTTGTGAGTCAGCTCAGGGCTACATTCCCTGACGCAACCTTAATTGGATATGATATGGCTTATTTTGCTTCGTATCTGACCAATGCAACCGTATTTCCGGAGAGTAAACTTGATATGCAGATCTTTGGGGATGTGAGGACAATTTCATCTTCCGTGTTAAGAGGAGTTGATGCGATTGTTCACCTGGCTGCAATCTCCAATGACCCGATGGGAAGCCACTATGAGGATGTGACATTGGATGTAAATTACAGGTCGAGTGTCAGGATTGCAGAACTTGCAAAGAAAGAAGGGGTCAGGGCGTTTGTTTTTGCTTCCAGTTGCAGTATGTATGGTGCGGCTGAAGATGAGGCCAAGACGGAAGCGTCTACGCTCAACCCTCTTACTGCCTATGCGCGATCGAAAGTGCTTACCGAGCAAGGTCTGAAACCACTGGCAGATCAGGGTTTTACTGTTACCTGCCTGCGCTTTGCAACAGCTTGTGGTATGAGCAGCCGCCTGAGGCTCGATTTAGTCCTCAATGATTTTGTAGCAGGCGCCGCGGCCTCGGGGGAAATTAATATTCTGAGCGACGGCAGTCCGTGGAGACCGTTGATTCATGTTAGAGACATGGCGCGGGCGATCGAATGGGCTGTTGGGCGGGAGGCCGTGAGCGGAGGGGAGTTTCTGGCAGTAAACACCGGCAGTAATCTTTGGAATTTCCAGGTTCTGGAGCTGGCTGAAGCCGTTTCCACATGCATCCCGGGGATTCGGGTAAGTGTGAATAAAAACGCTGCTCCCGACAAGAGATCATACAGGGTAGATTTTAGTTTATTCAAATCTCTTGCTCCGGGTTATCAACCATTGTATACTTTAACTCAAGCAATTGAAGAGCTTCATCTGGGATTAAGCGAAATGGAATTTAAGGATCCCGAGTTTCGCAGCTCTCATTTGATGAGATTGAAAGCTCTTAGCCACTTACTCAACACCAAACAGGTTAACGGGGATCTGCAGTGGATTCACTCCAACAGAATTAATTATAACGAAAGACTCCAGACGGAAGTTATATAATCAGCCAGATATGTTATTTACCAGGACCAAGTTAGAGGGTGCATTTATTATTGATGTTAAAAGGCTGGAAGACGACAGAGGTTTTTTTGCCCGGTCATTTTGCCAGAAAGAGTTTGAAGAATATGGCCTCAATGGAAATATCGTTCAGGCTAACCTGAGTTTCAATCAGGCTAAAGGGACTTTACGGGGCATGCATATGCAATTGCCGCCGTTTTCAGAAGTTAAGTACGTAAGATGTACAAGAGGGGCAATCTACGACGTTATTGTCGATCTTAGAGAAGGGTCTGATACTTTCAAACAGTGGATAGGTGTTGAACTGAGAGCCGAAGATTACCGCATGCTGTGTGTGCCGGAAGGATTTGCACATGGTTTTATCACACTTGAAGATAATACAGATGTGGCTTACAATGTAACACAGTTTTATACACCTTCAGCCGAAAGAGGGTATCGCTGGGATGATCCTGCGTTTGGTATTGTATGGCCCTTTAGTCCTGTTGTGGTTTCGGAAAAGGACCAGACACATCCTCTCTTCAGTTTACAGGATTCAAGCTTGATAACAGAATAATAAACATTTAGCAGATCAGGAATGATAATTTTAGATACGGCTTTACAAAAGCGCGCCAGCGAAGGCAATCCTGTCCGGGTTGGTTTGGTTGGAGCTGGATTTATGGGGAGAGGGATTGCTCTCCAGATATGCAGATTTGTCCCGGGAATGGAACTAGTGGCGATCTGTAACCGTAGTATTGAAAAGGCAAGACAGGCATATGAGGATGCCGGAATAACCAGTATAGAGGAGGTCTCATCACAGAATAACCTGGAGGAGAATATCCGAAACGGGAAATTTAGCATTTGCGAAGATCCGTTTCTTTTATGCCA
>JBQGEO010000448.1:0-4982 GCA_052039655.1 Pararcticibacter sp. | reverse complement strand
ACCTGGTGGAAGGAGGTTCTTCGAAAGATTTCAAACTGACCAAGCTGATGCTGCATAATGAGCCGGAACTGGCTCACCGTCTTCTGTCAAAAATTGCGGATGTGACTACTGCCTATCTGAACCTTCAGATAGAGGCTGGAGTGAATGCGGTTCAGATATTTGACAGCTGGGCAGGTGCCCTTTCATGGGACGATTACCAGGAGTTTTCGCATTCTTATATTGCCAGGATCATTTCAGGATTGAAGCGTAAGGATATCCCTGTAATCTCTTTTTGCAAGGGAAGTTCTGTGTTCGCTCCCCTTATGGCGGAGACGAAGCCGGATGTTATCTCGGTTGACTGGAATGCTGACCTTCTCTCGGTAAAGAAGAGCCTTCCTGCCGGAATTGCTGTTCAGGGAAATCTTGACCCTCATATTCTGTATGCGGATAAAAAAGTGATCAGGGAAAGGATACTGAGGTTATATGAAAAGATGAAAGATGAACCAGGGTTTATTTTTAATCTTGGGCATGGAATAATGCCTGACATTCCTTTTGACCACGTTAAGTATGCTGTTGAGGTGATAAAGAATGAACTTAAAAGGGCGTAGATAAGTGCTGTATCTGTATGTAAAATCTATACATATCATTTTCGTCGTCTGCTGGATGGCCGGGATTTTTTATATCGTCAGGTTGTTCATTTATCATATAGAGGCAAAAGACAAGACTGAGGAGGAGCGCAGAATCCTCTTTCCGCAATTTCAGCTGATGGAGAGCAGGCTATGGAATGTGATCACCATGCCTGCTATGGTCCTTTCCGTTTTGGCTGGAGTTGGAATGCTTTACCTTAATCCCTATCTTTTACGCACTGACTGGATGCTTGTGAAACTGGCTTTTGTTGTAGGACTGCTGGTTTATCATTTTACCTGCCAGCGTGTAATGCTTCAGCTGCGGCGCGGGATTTTTGCATGGACTTCGATGCAGCTTCGTATATGGAATGAGGTTGCTACGATCCTGCTGGTGGCCATCGTGTTTGTTGTGGTGCTGAAGAATGCACTGGACTGGATTTACGGGCTTATCGGCTTATTTCTCTTTATTTTCGTGATTATGCTTGCTGTAAAGATCTACAAGTATTACCGGTTGAAAAAATAGCATAAGGGATTGATCTGGTGGGATTGGCGTATAAGAAATTTATCTTAGTTGTTAGACAGAGAATGAAAAAAATTATTCTGGCTTTTTTGTGTATCGTCTCCGGGCTTTCAGGAAAAGCTCAGTTGCCAAATGATAGTCTTGAGTACCGGTTAAGGCCGGACAGTGCCCGTACCGGAGCCTTATATTTAAGTATTCATAATTTCAATTTCCTCAGGAACTATGAGTTTTTTAATGATTTTCAGGATGGCTACACCTTGTACGGAACCCAGCTCGAACCGCAGCTGGCTTATTATGCGCACCCTAAATTATTGCTGACAGCGGGTGTACATCTGAGGAAAGATTTCGGAGGACGCGGGATTTACCGTACATATCCATTGTTCAGTGTGAAGTATCAAAGTGGTAATAGCGCATTAATAAACGGGGTACTGGAGGGCAATGTACAGCACAGGCTGATTGAACCCTTATATGATGTTGAACGAAAGATCACCAATCCTGTGGAATACGGCACCCAGTTTATCGTTAATAAAAAGTCTTTATTTCTGGATGCTTTTATCAACTGGAATAATATGATCTATAAGCCTTCCGGAGAACAGGAGCAAATCTTTGCGGGCTTATCGTCTGATATCACCGTAAAGCAGACTTCTAAATGGAGGTTTTCTGTGCCGCTGCAGATACTTGTTTTTCACCAGGGGGGGCAGATCGACACATTGGATAAGCCTTTAAAAACTTATTTAAACGGTGCCGCAGGTTTTAAGCTGAAGTATTATACGGAAGGTCTTATTAAATCAGTTAGCACCGAAAATTATCTTGTTGGATTTAATGATAATTCGGGAGTTCAGCAATTGCCCTATAAGAAAGGAAGTGCGTTTTATCTGAATGCGGGGGTTGAAAGCCGCATTGGTAACCTGATCCTGTCTTACTGGAACGGAAATAAATATATTGCATCTGCCGGGATGCCGCTTTTTCAGTCAGTTTCTTATAAGCTTGGAGAGGAAGGGTACGCCGAAAAGAAGCGGGAACTGTTAATTGTGCGCTATGCTTATCAAAAACAACTTATTCCTGATTTCTACCTTGATTTCCGTGTGGAACCTGTTATAGACCTTGGCAGCCAGGGATCAAAACAACTGGATTTTTATCATTCGTTTTTCCTCGTGTATAAGCATGAATTCCGCTTATTGAAATAATTTTTTTTTCATGCAACCAAACGCATAAGATCCGCATCTTATTTCTGAAGCGCATATGAATTTAAGTCGGAAAGTGACCATTGATGAGCTTCTGGATGGCTGCCGCAGGAGCGAGCGCCGGAGTCAGGAGCTTTTATATAAATTACTTGCATCGAAGATGCTGGGAGTTTGTATGCGGTATGCTAAAGACCGTTATGAGGCGGAGGATATATTGCAGATGGGGTTTGTAAAGGTGTTTCAAAAGGTGAAGGAGTTTAAAGAGCAGGGATCTTTTGAGGGATGGATAAGAAGGATTATGGTCAATACCGCAATAGAGGTTTACAGGAAAAATCAGCGTATGCTGAATGTTGTTGATATTGATGAGGTATATGACATGCCTCAGGAAATGTTTGACATGAACCGGCTTGAAGCAAAAGATCTTCTCGCTCTGATACAGCATCTTTCGGGAGGGTACAGAATGGTTTTCAATCTATACGCAATAGAAGGGTATTCACACAAGGAAATTGGAGAACAACTTGGAATTACAGAAGGGGCTTCAAAATCGCAACTTTCGCGGGCCCGCGCTGTTCTGAAAGAAAAGTTGATAAAAATGGAGGGTGCAACACATGCAAACTATGTCGGATAAAGAATTTGATGCATTTTTCAGGGAGAAACTTGATGGTTTTGAGGTCGCTCCTTCAGATGCTGTGTGGGGAAGGATTGCTGGAGAGCTTGCAGAACCCGGTAAGAAAAGAATCTTCTCTCCGTTATGGGTGGCTGCTGCCAGTGTGGTCGTTATTATGGCTGCGGGGTTTTGGTTCATGAAACCTGTAAAACCTATTCAGTTAAGGGCTGCAAATGTTACGGAACCTGCTCCCCGCGTTGAGCAAAGCCGGTCGGTTGAAGAAAAGGTTCGCGAAGATGCATCCCCAAAGAAAGAGAGTTTCCTGGAAAGGCTGGCTCAACTTAAAGTTGGTAAAAATAATCAGGGAAGAGGAACCGCAGCGATGAAGGAAAAGCCAGTTGAAAATGACTATGTGCAACAGCCAGTTGAGTCGCCGGAGGAAACACCTCAGCAGATCACCGTTCTGGCAACAGAGACTTTTGCTGATATTAAGCCGGCTCCTGTATCCGGAAAACTGAAGATGCCTGACCATGGAAAGCCTGTTATTGCTTTAGCTGAAGACAACGGTAACGGTGCAAAGGAGGGGGGGAGTGAACCTGCTGAGAGATCAAGGCCGGGGATAAAAACCGTAGGGGATCTGGTCAATTTTGTAGTGGCAAAAGTGGATAAGAGGAAGGATAAACTGATAGAGTTTTCGGAAAACGAGGAGGGGACTCTTATATCCGGGATCAATCTCGGCGTCCTGAAAATTAAAGCGAAGAATGAAGATAAACGAAACTAGGTAATAATATATGAAACGGTTAATTCTATTGTTGATAATATTTGCAGCGGGTAAGGCGGTCTATGCAGATACCAAAGATCATACGGTTGCTTCTCTTGATTCTGCGAAAACGGATAGTGCCAAAAAGAAGAACAGGGATATACAATTTAAAGTTACCTGGGGTAAACATGATGACCGGGAGGAAAAGAAAGACTCAGTTAAACAGTCTTCGAAGCATTCGGGTGTATCTTTCGACCTGACATTCTCCCGGTTTGACCTCGGATTCAGCAAGCTGATTGATAATGGAAGCTTCACTCTTTCCTCTAAGAATAACTTCCTGGAGTATAATGGATGGAAGACAAGTAACGTAGGGTTTGATATTTTGCAGTTTGGATACCGGTTTAACAGCAATTTTAAAGTATACCTGGCAGGAGGTTTTGACTGGACACATATTCGCCTGCAAACAGATATTACAATAAAGCGTGACTGGCAGGAGCTGGCCTGGGATCAGGATACGATTCATTTCGATAAAAACCGTTTTTCTTCTACTTATCTCAGAATTCCCTTATCTTTCGAGCTAAGAACAAAGGACGACAACAACGGGAAAAAGTTTCGCTTCGTTTTCGGGCCTGATATGGGATTTCTTCTCAATGGCAGGGTGAAGCAGAAGAGTGACGAAAGGGGTAAACAGAAGTTTGATGATGATTATCACTTCACTAAGTTCAGATATGGTGCTTTTGCCCGCATTGGATATGGAGGAGCTGGTTTATATGCTAAATACTATTTTAACGATACTTTTGAAAACAGCCCCAATCAGAAAGGTCTGAGAAGTATGGCCTTTGGTCTTACAGTAGGATTTTAACACACCTTTATAATGGTTAACCCTTCCCTGCTTTTCCTTCCGGAATCGCAGGGTTTTTTGTTTTTGCTGCTAGTAGAGCTAATAATTAGTATTTTTAAAAAATCGCAACTGTGGTGAAATGTAAAGAAGGATACTTCTTGTAATATTATAATTCAGGGGATGAGCAACACTATTATAGAGCTGAAGGATGTAACAAAAGTCTACATAGAAAGTCCTTTTGCCGGGGTAAAATCAATAAATCTTGCTATCAGGCAAGGGGCAGTTACTGTGATCTCGGGGGAGAGCGGGAGCGGTAAAAGCACTCTGCTGAAACTTATTTCCGGTTTAATGAGCCCGGATACAGGTTCTGTTTTATTTAAAGATGAGATAGTCAGGGGCCCGGAGAGCAGGCTCATTCCCGGGCATGAAGCTATAAAGACTGTCGCACAGGATTTTAATCTTAAT
>JBQGEO010000447.1:0-3265 GCA_052039655.1 Pararcticibacter sp. | reverse complement strand
AAGAGCTTCATGGGCCCTCACCTGCCTTTTACCAGTTCTTTTTTCCCAATGGCTGACAGGTTTGTCCTGATAGACCCGGCAACTGGCAGAGAAACAACAGATCTGCAACGCCTGGCAGTTTTGAACCCCGGTCAATATGCTCCTGATGCAGTCTGGAATTTACAGGCCAGAAATCAAAACGCCGTTTCCGATCCTATCGACTACTACCTGGAAGACGGATCGTTCCTTCGTATAAACACTGTGACCCTGGGTTATTCGCTGCCCTCAGTATTGACAAAGAAGCTGGGCATTGGCACTACCAGGCTTTACTGCACACTGAACAATCCCTATGTCTTTACGAAGTATTCAGGGTATGATCCCGAAGTTTCTTCTTCTGAAAAAGGATTTGAACAAGGTGTGGATAATTCGGCATTCCCACGTTCAAAAAGTATCGTATTCGGCTTGAATCTGAGTTTTTAATAACTGATAACTAAAGACATGAATAAAATATTTCAACGAGCACTCCTGCTTCTCTCCATTATAACAATCTCCTCCTGTAAAGACTGGCTTGATAATCCGTCGCCAACACAGCTCGACAGCGAAACGGTTTTTAAAGATCTGAACGCGGCTGACAAGGCCGTTTTGGGAGCATACGCGTCCTCCTTCCACCAGGAATTGTTTTATAACCTGGCAGCAAATTCTGACGAAACGATCTCCACTGAGAATAATAACAGCAAAACGCGGCTCGCGAATTTCGACTATGTTCCTATTGAGAGCCCTTCGGGCCTCTATACCACTGCTTACCAAACCATCGAATATGCGAACAACGTTCTGAAAAAGCTACCGTTGTACGAAGCTGCAAATGCAGTGGAAGAAAAGAAGAAAAATATGCTTCTTGGAGAATGCTATACCCTTCGGGCGATGAGCTACCTGAATGTGGTGCGTTTCTTTGGCGATATGCCCTATACGGATATCCCCTTAGAAGACGCTCAGTCATTTGCAGCAGGCCGTACAGACCGGGACGTTATCTACGACCATTGTATAGACGATCTTCAGAAAGCTGTAGAATTACTGCCCTGGTTTGAAGAAGGATTAATCCCGACTCCTGAACGTATTTCGAAAAACGCTGCTTATGGGATCCTGGCCCGGACAGCACTATATGCAGCAGGTTATTCTTTACGCTGGGATCTGAACACCTATTCGGCTTCATCGCTCAAACTGGCCCAAAGAGCTGATCAGGCCCGTGTACGTGAATTGTATTCTATTGCTGCGGATGCATGTGCGGCCGTTGTAAACAGAGGATACAATCAATTGCTGCCGAAATATGAAGATATTTTCCGTGACCTTGTCAATGGGCGGTATAATAAAGAGTCCATGCTGGAATTCGGCCAGTGGGGCACCAATGTCAACTCCACAGGTATCGGGTATTCCAACGGCATAGCCGTTTTGAGAGGAAACGCCCTGTTCGGCAGATCGTTCCCTGTACAGGGCGCCATGCCGACTTTCTGGTTTGACTTCGACGTAAACGATACCCGCAGAGGAGTTACCATCGCCAATTACGGGCTGAACGAAAAAAGCGAACGCTTAATGAACCCTTATTCCATGCATGGTATCGGAAAGTTCCGCGTAGTATGGAAAAACGACAAAGGTGTTGCCGATAATAAACGTAATATTAACTGGATCCAGCTAAGGTATTCGGACGTCCTGCTGATGTATGCCGAATCGCTGAATGAGTTACATAACGGGCCTACTGCTGATGCGATCAAAGCAATCAGAGATGTCAGAAAACGTGCTTTCGGCGGTGATGAAAGTAAGATCGGTACCATTCCTTCAGACTACCAGGGATTCAAAAATGCCATCATAGAAGAACGCAAGTTAGAGCTGGCGTTTGAAGGCTGGCGCAAAACAGATTTAATCAGGTGGGGGATCAGCTTCGAAAAGCTGACTGAAACCAAAGCAAACCTGATTGCACTGGCAAGGCGGGAAGGCAAATATGCTAACGTACCCCGGTTTGCGGCATATAAGATACAAGTAGCGACCTTCAGCGACCCGCTTGTTCAAATTGCCCCTTCCTATACTTATATGACCGAACCTGATGCCACTGAAAAGGCCCGTTTAACAGCCGAAGGATACAAACTAGTGAATATGGATGGGGATGTAGTGAATTCAGGCGCAACACGATTTGACTTCATTGACAGGAGCAACAATCAGCTTGCTGCCTGGGTAAGTAACCTGTTCAGCGGAATGCAAAAGAACAAGTCAGAACTATTACCTTTAGGATCAGGAAAAATAGATCTGAATCCTGGATTCACCGGGCAGGAGCTACCTGGATATTAAACACAAACCACTTAAAAAGAACATCCCTCAATAGTTCAGGATGTTCTTTTTAAGGAGTTATCGTTCTTTATAAGTTACACCTTTCTATTACTAACAAATTGAAAAAACTAACGATTATATTCATCTCGCTGCTTTTGTTCGGCTGTAAGACCAGGCAAACCAGCAGGATTGACCGGCAGGCACTGGTGGAAAGAAACAATCCTCATGTAACGAAATTCGACAGCCTGAGCTCACTTTCTGTGGGAAACGGAAATTTTGCTTTCACAGCAGACGCAACGGGCTTGCAGACTTTTCCCGAGCTTTATGCGAAGGGTGTTCCACTGGGGATTCAGTCACAATGGGGCTGGCATAGCTTCCCCAATCCCAACGGATATACTCCGGAGGAAGCTCTGAAAGAATACGATTTCAGGGGTAAAAAGGAATTGTATTCCGTACAGTTCAGCGAAAAAGGCCGGCAGCACGATGCAGCAAACTGGCTTCGTGCCAATCCTCACCGGCTGCACTTGGGAAACATCGGTTTTGAACTCACTAAAAAAGATGGCTCACTGGTTCTGCCCGGTGAAATTGAAGCGGTTGATCAGTATCTGGACCTTTGGACCGGGACGATAAGGAGCAGCTTCAAGGTGAATGGAGAACTGGTCACTGTCAGAACAGCCGTTCACCCGTCAAAAGACCGTGTTGCGGTGGAGGTCTCATCTCCCCTTATTAAGCAAGGACTTTTGAAGATCAACTTACGTTTCTCCTACCCTACCGGCAATCATACAGACGATGCCTGTGACAGGACAGTACCGGAGAAACACCATACAGAGATCGTTTCACAAAACCAGAACGAATATGTGATCAAACGAACCCTTGACAGAACTTCTTACTATGTCAGCCTGAAGGTAAGCGAAAAAGCAACACTGAGTGAGAAAGAGAAGCACTACCTGGTGCTGTCGCCGGAAAGCGA
>JBQGEO010000446.1:0-7711 GCA_052039655.1 Pararcticibacter sp. | reverse complement strand
CGAAAGCGGTAAATATGCCGAAAGACCGCGTTGAAGCAGCTATTAAAAGAGCATCGAGCAAAGACGATAAGGACTACGAAGAAATAGTATACGAAGGATATGCGCCTCACGGCGTTGCTGTTCTCGTTGAAACAGCAACCGATAATACGAACCGTACTGTAGCAAATGTAAGAAGCTACTTCAACAAGACGGGCGGCACGCTGGGTAAAACCGGCTCACTGGATTTTGTATTCAGCCGGAAGTCTGTGTTCCGCTTCAACCCGGGAGAACTCGACCTGGAAGAACTGGAACTGGAACTGATCGATGCAGGACTTGAAGATCTTTTCGTAGAAGCCGACGAAGAAGGAAATGATATCGCCGTGATACACACATCTTTCGAAGATTTCGGAAAAATGCAAAAGACCCTTGAGGAGAAAGGCATCGAAGTAAAAAGTGCCAAGCTTGAAAGGATTGCCCTTTCTACAACAGAAGTAAGCGAAGAACAGGCAGCCGACGTGCTCAAGCTCATTGATAAGCTGGAAGAAGACGACGACGTACAGGCCGTATATTATAATATGGCATAATCTGCCAACCTTGCGGGTTAAGAGTTGCGTGGTAAATTCCGCAACTCTTCATCTGCAACCCACATCCTGTTATCATGACTTTCGAAGAATTTTTTATTAAGAAGCGGATTGACCTGGTTCAGCTTCAAAAAGCAGAACCACAGCTTTATTCAGAGCTCGAAAACCATTTTCAATTAATGGGAGAAAAAAGCTTTGATCATACTAAAAAATTCTGGTTTAACAAGCTGAGACATCTTTACCATCTGGAAACAGTGGCAAAAGAACCCGCCAGGCCAGCTGAAACACAAATTGCATCCCAGGCAGAAGCTCTAAGCTCACCCACTATCGAGCAGGTTCCTGCGGCAGTGCCGCCAGCTGCGCCCGCTACAACAGGTGGAGCACCGGCATACAAGCCAAAATTCAGGCCCCGTAATATCCCCGGATCAAAAGACGAAGTTGCTCCAAAGGAAGAACAAACTCCCGGGACACCGGAGACAAACGAGGAAACAGCAGCAAACCCGCCCGCAAAGCGGCCTCCTTTTAAACCAAGGAATGTAAAACCCGTATCAGGTGAGCCTTCGGAAGATGCACAAAAAGCAGAAAGCAGGCCAGGTCATACGGAAGTTTCAGATACCCCGGTTACCAAGCCTGCCGATTCACCGGCGGCAGCGAAACCAGCATACAAACCGAAGTTCAATATCAGGAATATCCCTAAGCCGCCTGCTGGTGCAGGGGAACAAACGGGAGATACAACCGAAAAGCAAGAAATTCCTGCACCCGAAGCCGGTGGCGAAACAACTCCCCCTGCACAGGTGGAGCAGCCTAAAGTGGCTTATAAGCCCCGGTTTAAGATGAAAAACCTACAGGCCTCTCCCGGACCTGCAGAAAAAAGTGCGGAACCTGGAGAACAAACCGGGGAGACAGCCGTAGCTCCGGCATCAAAAGCAGAAGAAGGCATTGCAGCAGATCATCAATCGTCAGATGATGAAACTGCCGGGGCGCAGACAACCCCTCCGGTAGCCCCGGAACCAGCAACGCCGGAAAGCTCTGCACCGGAAGAAGAATCCAAACCAAAGCCTGCTTACAAACCCAGGTTTAATATGAAGAATATAAAACCAAAGTCCGCTGACGAGGAATAGATCCCATTATTTAGAATGAGAAAACAGCCAGGGCAGCAGCTCAGGCTCGGCGAGTGCCGGATCCCAGCTATTGTGATTAGCTTCCGGATAAACGGTATATTTCACATCGACATTCCTCTTCTTTAACTCCCCAACGATATTCTCAGAAAAGGACGGATCAACAATATCATCCTTTGCCCCATGGAAGACCCAGAGAGGCACTTTTCTGTATTTTTTCACATTCTTCACGTCGTCCCCGCCGCAAATAGCGAAAGCAGCAGCAAACAGCTTAGGTTTACGGCGCAGCATTTCGTAAGTCCCCATGCCTCCCATCGATAACCCTCCGATATATACCTGCTCTTTGTTCACATAAGGTTTTGCAACCATTCTGTCGACAAGGCCCGAGAGTGCATGCATTGCTTTCGTAGGCTTTCCGCCTTCTTTAAAATGGAAAGAACGCTTGCCGGTACTGTCTGTCCTGATATCCACGTTGGCCCAATAGCTATCGTTTGAGCATTGAGGGAATATAATGATCGCAGGAAACTGCCTCCTCACCTCTTCCTTCAGAAATAGCTTTCCTCCATGCGTCAACTGGCTTTGATTATCGGAACCACTTTCCCCACGACCGTGAAGAAAGAATAAAACAGGATATTTTTTACCGGCGTCAAAATTATCCGGGAACAAGATCCGGTAAGGTAAAGTATCCTGCCTTGATACATATACACTTCTTTCATATTTGTCTAACTCCTGGCTGTTGCTGTTCAGGGCGGAGAATAAGAAAAGGGCTATCAGGCCAATCTTAATATTCATCATCGTGATCTGCATACTATCATTAAAAAGAAAACTGCTGCCAGGCCGGCAGCAGTTTTCTAACACTCAAACTAACCGGTGGCCCGGAAGTATCTTTATTGGAGCTTAAAATCAGCCTCCTTCACGTCGCGGCTATTGGTCCCGATAAATACCTTAAAATCACCAGGCTCAGCTACGAATTGTAAATCACTGTTATAAAATTTCAGATCCTCTTCTGTAATATTAAAAGTAATATCCTTTGATTCCCCCGCCTTCAGGCTCACCTTCTGAAATCCTTTCAGCTCTTTAACAGGTCGTGTGATGCTACCAACCAGATCGCGGATATACATCTGTACCACCTCTTTTCCTTCCCTTGATCCGGTATTCTTCACCGTAACGGTAGCGGTAATACCTTGTCCCCTGTTAAGAGTATTGTTACTAAGCTTAACGTCACTATACTCAAAATTAGTATAACTCAGTCCGTATCCGAAAGGATAAAGAGGATCATTGGAAACATCCAGGTAATTAGACCGGAACTTCTCAAACCATTTACCCTCGGCTAAAGGCCGCCCTGTATTCTTATGATTGTAGAAAAGAGGTACCTGTCCCACCACCTGGGGAAAAGTCATGGTCAGCTTTCCTGAAGGGTTAACATCACCAAAGAGCACATCCGCAATGGCATCGCCAGCCTCAGAACCACCAAACCATACATTTAGGATAGCAGGGACATGCTCACTTTCCCACTTCAATGCCAGCGGCCGGCCGGTAAACAATACCAGCACAACAGGTTTTCCTGTCTTAAGAAGTTCCTCAAGCAGTTCCTTCTGTACGTCAGGAATACCAATATCCGTACGGCTTGAACTCTCTCCGCTCATTTCAGCCGACTCGCCAAGGGCTGCCACAATAACATCAGCCTGCCGTGCTATCGCCAGGGCCTCGTTCCTGATTGTTTCAGCAGAGCGGCTATCCCTTCTCAGAGTTTTTCCAAACATAGTAGACCTGGCCTCTAGTGCTGAATCAGCGGTCAGGTTTGATCCTTTCGCATACAATATTTTCGCCTGGCTGCCAGCAGCAGCTTTAAGTCCTTTTATAAGGGATACAGATTTGCTGAAATCAGCAGCAACGCTCCATGTTCCGGTCATATTTTCCGTAGCGTCAGCTAAAGGCCCGATCAACGCAATTGTTCCCGCCTTCTTAACAGGAAGTGTATTGTTTTCATTCTTCAGCAAAACGAAGCTTTGTGCAGCAGTAGCCCTTGCTTCCTTTCTGTTAGCAGCAGTGTAAATCTCAGTTTTGGCTCTCTTTACGTTACAATACCGGAAAGGATCTTCAAAAAGTCCGAGCTTATACTTTGCCTCAAGGACCCTGCGGCACGCCATATCAATTTCCTGCTGACTTATTTCGCCTTTCTGCAATGACTCTTTCAGAGTGGTCAGAAAACCTTCTCCTACCATATCCATATCAACTCCGGCCTTTAACGCTAATGCCGAAACCTTCCGGAGATCTCCCAGCCCGTGATCTACCATTTCATTGATTGCAGTGTAGTCAGTGACCACAAAACCGTTAAATCCCCATTGCTTCCGCAGCACATCGTTCATCAACCAGCGGTTTGCACTGGCCGGAATTCCGTCCACCTCATTAAACGAAGTCATAACGCTTCCTACCCCAGCTTCCACAGCGGCTTTGTAAGGAGGGAAATATTCATTATACATCCTTACCCGGCTCATATCTGTCGTATTATAATCACGGCCAGACTCGATAGCACCATAAAGAGCAAAGTGCTTTACACAAGCCATAATGGTGTTATTCTTAGAAAGATCATCGCCCTGGTACCCTTTGATCATAGCCTTAGCGATCTGGGCTCCCAGGTACGGGTCTTCTCCTGATCCTTCAGAAGCACGGCCCCAGCGGGCATCCCGCGAAATATCTGTCATTGGAGAAAACGTCCAGTTGATCCCATCCGCACTCGCTTCAATAGCTGCTATACGGGCACTTCTCTCGATAAGCGGCATATCCCAGCTCGCGGAAAGCCCCAGAGGGATAGGAAATACGGTCTGATAACCGTGAATGACATCCATTCCGAAGATCAGCGGAATTTTCAGGCGTGTCTTTTCAACCGCTACCTTCTGTACGTCCCGGATCTTTTCAACTGTCTTTATATTGAACAACCCGCCAACTTTTCCATCTTTAATCTTTTGTGCGATATCAGAATTTGAAGCCTGTCCGGTAGTGATATCGCCGGCACCCGGCAGGTTTAACTGTCCCAGCTTCTCATCCAGGGTCATCTTCTGCATCAGATTCGATATAAACTGATCCATTTTTGCATCCCGGCCAGTCTGAGCTGTCGCTCCGGTGACCGTCATCGAAAGTAAAAATAAGCTCGCTTTAAAAAACTTCATGTTCCTAACTTTACTCTTAATCTAAATTTATTGTATTTCTATAATCTTGCTTCGTGCCGATACGCCATTCTCATTGAAAGATTCGATGGCGAAGTAATATTTCTGATCAGTCGACAAACTCTTCAGATCCAGTGAACCAGCATCATATACCATCCAGGAGTTGTACAATTTATCAGGGGCAATCCCCCATAACACGTTGTAACCCTGCACCTCCGGCTGTTTTTTCCAGGTAACAAGAGCATCCCGCCTGTCAGATTTCCTTTTTACAGTAAAACCGTTCACATTGCCAGGTGCTTTGCCCTGCCCTTTTCCGAATACTCTTAAGCCGGAAATGGCCAGGTTGACAGTAGGTGTATGGATGTTCTTATACCGGATATACCTGACAGTGGCAGGAGTTCCAAGCTCCACATAATCATTGGGGACATCTTTAAAGCTCTCAGAGCGATCGACCAGGGTCTGCCATTTTCTTCCATCCACCGATCCTTCAATTGTATAACGATGATAAAGCCCCGGCACTCTCCCGTAAAAATCTGACTTGTAATCGTGATAGTTCAGCTGGATAGCGAACACCTTACCCGGTCTTTCCAGATCAATCTCGACCCACTGCTGATCATTATTCTTCTCAGCAACCCAAAACGTCCGGATACTCTCATCGGTGATATTTTGAGCAGGATAACCGCCAAGTGAAGAAGACACTTTTACCGGTTTCTTATACGACAGCAGCATCCAGCCGGTAAAATGTCCCATTTTACCGGGTTCTGAAGGTGCATAGTGCGGATAGTCACCAAAGGAAGTATTGGAATACATCAGTCCGTCCTTATCAAAGTAAGCCGGAAACATACAAAGACGTCGTTCCCAGTTGACATTCACCGACACCGACATCGATGCAAAGTGCCAGTATACATTATCCGGCCCAGATACAGTACTTCCGTGTCCCGCTCCGTTAGCAAAGCCTCCTGGTTTATAAAAAACAGGATTGTTCGGAGCATACTGATAAGGCCCCAGCGGCTTGTCGCTCATATAGACCCCATCGCCATACACATTAAATTCCGTTCCGGGAGCAGCATACTGCATATAATACTTATTATTGTGCTTAGTCAGCCAGGCGCCTTCCATATACCCTTTTAGCACGGTATCAGAATGATTCTCACCAAACCGCTCCCATCCATGTTTATCGCCATCCAGCCTGAATAATTCTGTTATTGGCCCCGAAGGCCTGAAACTCCTTGTTCTGTCGAGCATCCGGCCTCTTAAAGGATACGTATTGGAAGATCCCCAGAACATATAAGCCTGACCGTCGTCGTCTATAAACAGATCAGGATCCTGAAGATCAGTCAGAATAAAAGGCAGAGGTTTCCAGTCGCCCTTTTTAGGATTATCCGTATAAAGCACGCTCATTGCGCCGGAAGGATCACCTGTTACGTAAAGCACAGAGTCTTTGTAATTATGCGCAGCAGGAGCATTCGATCCCTGGAAGTACCACTTCTCAGGAGCAATGAATGTCCAGTTAGTAAGATCCGTGGAGTGCCAGTATCCCATAGAACGGGTGACAAACATGTAGTATTCTCCCTTAAACTTTACAACAGCCGGATCCGCGCCTGACCTGTATGAGAGATTTCTTGCAGCATCATAAATAGCGTAGGTATAGTCGATGTTGAGAGGATTACAATAAGTGCTCATCCTTGTCGACTGTGCATACGCAGAAGATAAGAGATTGCCCAGGAGGCAAACAAAGAACAAATATTTCATTCCTGTCTTCATTAGATTCCGTTCTTTATTTATGACAATCTCCATTTCAATCTTAGTTCAGTTCCGGGCTTTTAAAATCAAGCTTTTTAAGCCCTTTTTGTACATCCTGATCAGCCATAAACAACTTCCACAATAAACCAGAACGGCCATTCTCAATCATCACAACCTCCGGCCCCTGGTCAATAGCAAGATATCTTTGAGGATACCAATTGTCCGTTTCACTATAGGCATCATAGAAACCGTATTTACCCCAGGCCTTATCCCCTAATTTTTCATAGAGATAACGCATCACCTGCATGGAGTACTCAGGAGTATAAGGATACGAAGAAATCGCGGCTGTAGGAGAAATCACTCCTAAATCCTCCTGGGGACTATGCCCCGCATATCCATTTACAGAATAACTTGCTGTCAGCCCCCAGGCATTCTCACCATATCCCTTAAAGCCTTTAGGATTTTTGATTGCATACTCCCTGTTAATCAAAGTATGGTTCTTATTCAGCAACCAGTAGTCAGCGTACCGGTCCGTCAGGCCCTTTGGATTCAGACCGAGATACGAATAATGAGCCCAGAAAAGGCTCCCTACACTCCCCGGAGCACCATTATGCGCCAACACCACTTTATATCCATATTTCTCACTATCTGATTTGATCGCACCGTTCTTTGCCCAGCCCTGGTGATAGACTTCCGCCGGCACGCCATGAGTCGGCGAAGAGGCAGCGAGCACATACATGATCAGACACTCATTGTATCCCGTAACAGGGAAATTCATTTCCCAGCCATACTCGGGGCTCCAGTGCCAGTAAAGAACATTCTGTCCACCCTTCCTGTACCAGCTCCAGTCAATCTCCTTCCATAAAGCATCAGCCTTTTCCGCCAGCTGGCGTTCTTCCGGTGTTCCAGATTTAAAATACTGCTTTACACAGATGAGCCCCTGTGCCATGAAGGCTGATTCCACCAAATCCCCTCCGTTATCTTTCTGCCCGAAAGGCTTTACCTTTCCTGTTTTACCTTCAAGCCAATGCGGCCAGGCTCCGTGAAAGCGATCGGCTTTCTCCAGGAAGTTCATGATCCTGTTTAACCGGGTAACCCCTTCCTGCCTGGTGATAAAGTTTCG
>JBQGEO010000445.1:0-1773 GCA_052039655.1 Pararcticibacter sp. | reverse complement strand
GTCGGGATGATCCAGTCTTTAGGTTCGCCTTTTGCAGCGTCTATCATAGCGCCCATAAGTGCAGGAAAAGCAAGACCTGTGGTACTTGAAACGAACAGAAATACCAGTCCTGCAAAAAACTTCCAGCGGTAAGGCTTCAGATACGACAGGAGCTGTGCTGCTGTCTTTATTGTCTGTTTGTTTATCTTTACTTTATTCAGCTCCATTTCGGGGGCTGTTCCACTATTAAATCGATTGCGGGCCATTAGATTTTCGCGTATAAAAAAGCCTACAAAAATACGTTTTTCCAAGCGGCACAAGCCTCTGCACCATCAATCTTGAGTCATTTTTCGAAGCCTTCTGCACAAGAATTCCTTTCATGTATGAAAATTTTGAGATAAAGAACAAAAAATAAGCCGGGTCCGTTATATTTGTGAAACGTAAGGTCTGAAACTATCCACACTAATCAGGAAACGAAAGGTGAAACCATATTTAATGTTCATAGACACTGAGGCATCCGGGCTTCCTAAAAAATGGAACGTTCCTTATTCTCAGCACAACAACTGGCCGCATATTGTTCAGCTTTCGTGGATAGTTTACACGCAGGATGGAAGGCTGGTAAAACAGGAAGATCATTATATTTCTAACCACGACTTTAAATCTACTGAATCAGCTATCAGGATTCACGGCATATCAGAAGAATTCCGGAAAACGGAGGGCGAAGACAGGGCGGTGGTTATGGCAAAACTCGCAGCCGATCTCCTGCAATATACCCCCATGATCGTGGGGCACTTTACGGAACTGGATCTTCATCTCATCGGAGCTGATTTTTATCGTACAGGAATTGAAAATCCGGCATTGCAACTGCCTTCGTTCTGTACCATGCTCGCCACAAAACAATATGTGAGAAATCCCCAGGCGAACTATCTGCGGCTTGGCGAGTTATTTTCCACTTTATTTGACCGCAAACTCGAAAATCAGCATAACGCCCTTTTTGATGCTCAGGCTACCGCCGATTGTTTTTTTGAGCTTCTGAAAAAGGGGGAGGTTACCGATGATAAAATAGAACAGCAGCAACAGGAAATGAATAAAATTAAAGCAGAGTCCAGGTATCTTGGATACGGGATTCCCGTTTTGCTTGTATTTTTGCTGACTGTTTTAATAGTATGTCTTCTATGACCCGGTCTGAGTTTTTAAAAAATGTTGTTCCCTTTAATCTGCTTCCCGATGATGTCGTCGGAGGCGTTGCTGATCTGCTCCATGAAATAAGTTACAGCAAGGATACGCTTATTTACCAGCAGGAGATCACGAAGATGAAGGGTGTTGATATCATAGTCAAAGGCGAATATGAATCATTCTTTTATGACAGTTCCCATAACAAGAGATTGAATGAAAACCATGGGCCCGGTTTCTGTTATGGCGGGGTTTCCGTTCTCCTTAACCGCAAAAGGTCGCTCAGAACTGTGATTGCCAAAAAGGGAACGCTTGTATATTTCCTTCCGAGAAAGGATTTCCGCGCTCTGTGCCATGCATATGAAAACTTCTTTCACCACTTTACCGTCGATTTCGGGAAGCGGATGCTGAACGAAGAATTCGCACACTTTGCCAAAAAGCCTACATCCTTCGAAGAAAGCTATATCGCCTCCGAGCAGCTGTATTCGAGGAAGATGGAAAGTGTAGAAGCAAGAGAAATTGTCTGGTGCCTGCTCACAACCCCCATTTACGAGGCTGCCCGGCTTATGGCGATCAATAAAACAAGCTGTATTATTATAAAGAACGAGGAGGGTGACGCCA
>JBQGEO010000444.1:0-5673 GCA_052039655.1 Pararcticibacter sp. | reverse complement strand
CCTTTGGGTGATCGAAGGTCCTGAAGAACTTCAGAAGGAACTTCCTTTCCCTTCCATCGGACTGGATGTTCTTTACGTGAAGGATGTTACTCCTTACAAATCACGTAAGGTAAAGATCCTGAACGGCGCTCACACAGCGTTGGTGCCTGTAGCTTATCTCTATGGTATCGATACAGTAAGAGAGTCTGTTGAACATCCTGTAGTTGGAAAATTTATAAAAGAAGCGATCTTCAATGAGATCATTCCTACGCTTGACCTTCCAAAGGATGAGCTTGAGAAATTTGCGAATGAAGTGATCGAACGGTTCAGCAATCCGTATATCAAACACTTGCTGATGAGTATCGCATTAAATTCATTCCCTAAGTTTGAGACCCGTGTATTACCTTCAATCCTGGAATACAAGAAAAGATTAGGCTCAATTCCTGAGAAACTTGCTTTTTCTCTCGCGGCTACTATTGCTTTCTACAAAGGAAAAAGAGGCGAGGAAGAGATTGCATTGAATGATGATGCTGCGGTTCTGATCCTTCTGAAATCTGCGTGGGCTAAATACGATGGTTCAGATGAATCAGTAGAGGATGTGGTACGGGAAGTGCTGGCATTCGAGAAAAACTGGAAACTGGATCTGAATACAGTAGAAGGGCTGACAGCAGCTGTGACCAAGCACCTCGTGAATATTGAGAAGCTTGGTATGCAGAAAGCTATCGAATTAGTATAAATACTGCTGAAATGACCAGATGCCGGCTCCGGTACCGGTGGGCGGCATCTGATCATTCCGACATTCAATAAAACAATGAAAGAGTTAATTAAAATCCATTCCCGGGATAATGTGGTGATCGCTTTAAGAAACTTTACCAAAGGTGAGGTGATTGAAGTTGACGGGAAGAGCATTGAGTTGCTTAATGATGTGGAACGCGGGCATAAAATTGCTCTCACGGATATTGCTGAAGGAGCGGATATCCTGAAGTATGGTTATCCCATTGGCAAGGCTACCGCCGCTCTCAAAGCGGGAGAGCATGTACACGTTCCGAATGTGAAAACAAAGCTGGGAGAGGTTTTTGATTATTCCTATAATCCTCAGTTGCACGAGCTTGCTCATCCTCAGCGTAACCTCACGTTTAATGGTTATCGCCGTAAAAATGGTGAGGTGGGAATCCGGAATGAGATTTGGATCGTTCCTACTGTAGGTTGTGTAAACGGAATTGCCGAGCAGATTATCCGTGAGTTTAAGGCAGAGGAAAATCCTGATGATATCGAGGGAATCGAGGTATTCAAGCATAGCTACGGCTGTTCACAGCTCGGCGATGACCATCAGAATACCCGTACTATCCTGAGTGACATCGCTCTTCATCCAAATGCAGGAGGTGTGCTGGTGCTGGGTCTTGGTTGTGAAAATAACAAGATCGATGAGTTTGAGGCTTCCCTTGGTGATTATGACAAGAGCAGGATCAAGTTCCTTTCCAGCCAGAGCGCACAGAATGAGGTAGAGGATGCAAAGGCTCTTTTAAAGGAGATCTATGAAGAGGTGCGGAAAGACAAGCGTGAGCCTATCCCGGTTTCTGAGCTTAAAGTGGGATTGAAGTGCGGTGGATCTGACGGGCTTTCTGGTATCACTGCTAACCCTCTCGTAGGATATTTCTCTGACTTTCTGATCAGCCAGGGCGGAACTACTATCCTGACCGAAGTGCCTGAGATGTTTGGTGCGGAAACCATCCTCATGGATCGTTGTGTGAATGAGCAGGTCTTCGATAAGACGGTTCACCTGATCAATGACTTCAAACAGTACTTTATTGATCTTAAGCAGCCTATTTATGAGAATCCTTCTCCTGGCAATAAAGCTGGTGGTATCTCAACGCTGGAAGATAAATCGCTTGGTTGTACTCAGAAAGGCGGGATTGCCAATGTTGTCGACGTATTGAAATATGGAGAACGGCTTAAAGAAAAGGGGTTAAACCTTTTGAGCGCTCCCGGTAACGACCTTGTCGCCACTACGGCCCTCGGTGCTTCCGGTTGTCATATCGTATTATTCACTACAGGCCGCGGTACTCCGTTCGGTAGTTTCATTCCGACACTAAAGATTGCTACAAACTCTGAACTGGCTACGAAGAAGTCCCACTGGATTGACTACAACGCAGGACCTTTGGCTGAAGATCAAACTTTTGATGAGGCTTTGGAACAGTTCATTGACAAGATCATCCGTGTGGCGAATGGCGAAAAGGCTCATCACGAAAAGAATGGCTTCCGTGAAATTGCCATCTTCAAAACAGGTGTAACTTTATAATTTTTCAGATTCATAATTATAAGAAAAAGAGGCTTCTCGGAAATGAGAGCCTCTTTTTTCAGTTATGGGTTATGGATTATGAGTGATGAGTTATGAGTTATGAGTGGTTGGGCGGCTAAACCCAACTCATAACCCATAACTCATCACTCTTTTACGCCTTTTTCACCTTCACGACGAGCTTTTTGATAACACCTTCGCCAATCATGGGTGCGTGTGCGTCTTCAGGGAAGAAGATGGCGAATTGGCCTGGAAGCAGTTCAAAGTACATTCCTGGTGTATCATTAAAGAAAATTACGTCTTTTTCGGGATTGTATTCAGCAACAGGATTGGTACACTGGCTGCGTGTGCTCCAGCCCATCTTTTCTTTACCGGAGATACATACCTGTATATCGATAAAGTTGTTGTGTGCTTCAAACTTGGCGTCTTCAGTCTTTACTCCCTCTTTAGCTGAAACAGCAGCATTCAAGGTGCCTTCCTCGATGACGAACTTTCCGGGTTCCAGAGCTGCAAGGTCCTGGCTATTTAAATATTCAAAAGCTTTTGCGAAACTAGGATGAACGCTGGTGTATTTTCCAGCATTTTCGAGTGAATCAATTATCATTTCTGTGAGTTTAAAGGTTAAAGTTAAGAGTTTAAAGTTTAAAGTTCTGGGTTGTACTTCAGAGTTGAGTTTGTGCCCTGGCTTTCTACTTTCAACTTTCTACTTTTAACTTATATTTAAAGTTCTGGGTTGTGCTTTAGCGTTGAGTTTGTGCTCTGGCTTTCAACTTTCAACCTTCTACTTTCAACTTTTTTCTGCTTTTAACTTTAAAAAAAATCCGCCCGTTGCATAAATGCGGGGGCGGATCTTTTAAGTATGTAGCAAAATTCCCGAAGGAACGCAATTATCTCTGAACGCGTCCTGAAGCGTCGCCTTTGATCAGGGTCTGTACTTCAGAAAGTGTAGCGTGGTTAAGATCGCCCGGAATGGTGTGTTTTAATGCAGAAGCACCTACACCGAATTCAGCAGCTTCACCCATTGGCATACCTGTTACCAGGCCATAGATGAATCCACTGGCGAAGGAGTCGCCGCTACCTACACGGTCAACGATACGTACCTGGTATTGTTTTGTGTGGTAGAACTCATTCCCGTCGTAAACTAAAGCTGACCATCCGTTGTCAGAAGCACTGTGGCTTTCGCGAAGGGTAGAAGCGATATATTTAAAACCGAACTTTTCTTTCATCTGCTGGAATACAGACTTGTAACCACCAAGGTTCAATTCACCTTTTGTAATATCTGTGCCTTCAGCTTTAAATCCTAATGTTGTTTCAGCATCTTCTTCGTTACCGATACAAACGTCTACATACTGGCAAAGATTGGTCATCACTTCTCTTGCTTTTTCCTTGCTCCACAATTTTTTGCGGTAGTTAAGGTCGATACTAGTTGTGATACCTTTTGCTTTAGCAGCTTTTAACGCAGCTTCAGTAAGAGCAGCAGCTTTATCACTTAATGCAGGAGTGATACCTGTAGTGTGGAACCAGTCAGCACCTTCGAAGATCTTATCGAAATCAAATTCTGATACGTCTACATCTGCAATAGATGCATCTGCACGGTCGTAGATAACCTGAGAAGCACGCATAGAAGCTCCGGTTTCAAGGAAATAGATACCAAGTCTTTTTCCGCCCTTTGCTACGAACTGAGTATCTACACCATATCTTCTGATATGATTGATTGCAGCCTGTCCTAATGCATTATCAGGAACTTTAGATACAAATACTCCGTTCAGCCCGTAGTTAGATACTGCTACAGCTACGTTAGCTTCCCCACCGCCATAGGTTACATCAAAGCTGTCGCTCTGTACAAACCGTTCAAATCCGGGAGTTGATAAACGCATCATGATTTCTCCCAGTGTTACAACTTTTTTAGACATATTTAATCGTTATTTATATTTAAAAAGGTTTACATTAATTCTTCTTTCAAAAGTGTACCAAAAGTACATCATAGTTCCTGAGTTAGTAGGGCTTACGGGCTTATTGCATAAAAAATTTACGCAATCGTTTCCGGTTAGTATATTAAGCTGTATTTAAAATGATATATTAATATTTTGTTAACCATATTGGCTTTTTGTTGATAAATTGGCAATAATTGGGCTGGTTTTAATATGTGATTCTAGTCATCGGCCGTATAAAGTTACCATAATTTTTATACATTAGCCCTCATTATATTACCGGAAATTACGATTATAATATGGATAAGAAATCAGAACTTTTGAAAGTGATACCTGAACAGGGTATATTGCCGTTGTATTTCAATAAAGATACTCAGACGAGTATTGAATTGCTGAAAGCTTTATACAGTGCTGGTATACGGTCGGTAGAATATACTAACCGGGGTGAAGCGGCTTTAAAGAATTTCGCTGCCATGCGTGAAGTATGTGAGACTGAGCTGAAGGGAATGTATCTGGGTGTGGGTACTATTAAGGATGCTGCCTCTGCACAGGCATTTATTGATGCGGGAGCGGATTATATTATCAGCCCGGGACTTGTGGAAGATGCTGCAGAAGTAGCTGACAAGAACAATATGTTGTGGATCCCTGGTTGTATGACTCCTACAGAGATCATCAAGGCTGAAAAGCTGGGTGCCAAATTTGTAAAGCTTTTCCCTGGCAATATCCTTGGCCCTTCTTTCCTTTCTGCAATTAAGGAACTTTTCCCTAACCTGCTGTTTATGCCTACCGGAGGTGTTGACCTGGATAAGGATAACATCGCAGGCTGGTTTAAAGCAGGTGTTTGTGCTGTAGGTATGGGAAGTAAGCTTGTTACCAAGGATATCATGGAAAACAAGAAGTACGACGAACTGATCGCGCTGACCAAACAGGCGTTGGAGATCGTGCAGTCCTGCAAGAAATAAGCTAACATTACCTAATTTTAATTAAACGAATGGAATCAAATAAAATAGGGAACTACAGATGGACGATTTGCGCCATGTTGTTTTTCGCTACCACGATTAATTACCTGGACCGTCAGGTCCTTTCACTTACCTGGAAGGACTTTATTTCGCCGGAGTTTCATTGGACCAACAATGACTACGGCAATATCACTGCCCTATTTTCTGTTTTTTATGCCGCGAGTATGCTGTTTGCGGGCCGTTTCGTAGACTGGCTGGATACCAAGAAAGGTTTCCTGTGGGCAATCGGAATCTGGTCGCTGGGCGCATGTCTTCATGCATTTTGCGGGATTGCAACATCCGGGATACTTACCGGCAACTGGTTTGTTGGGTTTGAGGGGGCGAAAGAGGCAATCGGAACAGTTGACAATGTGGGAAAGATCGTGTCCGTAAGTGTTACGTTGTTCATCATCGCCCGTATTGTACTGGCTTTCGGTGAAGCAGGTAACTTTCCTGCGGCTATCAAGGC